>JBDNHS010000015.1:0-8534 GCA_041688685.1 Kapaibacterium sp. (SeqCode) | reverse complement strand
ATGTAGGTTGTGGTTTTAATGTGAGTACATTTAGTTGTCCTTGAACTATATCCTTGTAATTGGTGCAAACCCATGTAAGAAATTCTTCTTGATTATTAATTCCCTTAGCTAATAACGCGGTATTATAGACGTTCTTTTGTTCTTCAAATAATGATAACATACTCATCATTAAGGCCCACCACATAGGTTCTTCTAATTTCAATGGATTTATTTTTCCATCTTTATAAAGTGAGCTATGTGTCTGAGTTGGTTTTGAATAATGGGTAGAAATTGTTTTTCCCATCTTCCACTGTTTATAAAGTCCAATACCATCATATTTATCTTTTCCAATCACTGCTTCCATAGATGTTTGAATAATAGCAAGTTTTCGTAATTCGGTCATGAATTCTGAATCCAAATGTAAACCGTTAATATACATCAAACTCATTTCGTTCAGCACATAGAATGCTGGTTCGGGACCCCTACTATCTCTATAACCATTATGAGAACAAAGTTCCCTAAAAGCAATTCGTACTGCTTGTTCGCCAATACCGTCATCACAAGGAAAATATATATTACCATATGAATCTTTGGATTTTGGATAAGGGCCTAGGCTTTGAGTTAGAGGAAGAACTCTATTATTAATAATACATAAACCATTAGTTGGCATACATATTGTTTTTTCTGAATTTAGAGTAGTACCTTGAAGTTTTAGATCATCAATTGCATTTTTAAATTCTGCATGTTTAACAGTTTTTTCTTTAACATGTTGTTCAAAATTAGTATACATAATTGGTTTTTCATTTTTAGTACACTCGAAACCATATTTTATGATAGAATAAATTCTTTCCTTTGTCATGTCTGGAATATTACAAGTTTCATAAATTTTTGATACAATTGAATTAACAAAATAGTGGTCTATGGGAAATGATACAAAATATACTGAAAGTAGCTTTCCCACTTCACTTAGTAGCTGTTTAAAATTCATATTTAAAGTTCCCCAATTAATCGCTCCTTTATGTTCATCAAGTTTACCAAGTAATTTATTCAAATAAACATGAACATGAGAATCAACTTTAAAACCCATAAATGTTAAGAATTTCTTATTAACGACAGAACTTACTACTCCTTCATAAGGAATATCTTTGTGAAATTGATTGTAAATAGTTAATTTATCAACTGAATTTGACAAAAAGTTAACTAAATCCATACCAGGAATTCTACTTTCTTCAGCTTGTGAAATAGTATTTAGGTCTGAATTTTTAGCGGAAACTGCAATAATTTCAAATCTAATTTTTTTTTGAATAAATTTTTCAATTTCACTTTTTACTTGTAGATGAGTACTGTCTGTTTCACCATCTGTGACCAAGATAACAACATCAGGTATGTTAGAATTAGCATTAATTTTTGCGAGTGGTAAATGCGTGTATGTACATCCTTTAGGATAAAGTTCCGGTAAATTAACGAGTCCTTCTTCTTTCATTATATGAATAGGATGTTCAACACAATTCGACTCAAATGAATACATATTATATTTGTTGTCTATGTTATTTAGAATATATTCATAAACAACACTCATTTCTTTTTCCAAAACAGTAATTCCAGATGCAAAGCCTGTTCTAGTAGAACCAGACTCATCAACTATCCAAGTAATATTTTTAGGTTTATCGACATCAATTGTACTAACACTAATAGATTTAATAATATCTTTGATAGATTGCATTATATTTTATTATTGATGATTTATAATAGTCTATCTTTCATATAATATAAAAATCAATTTTTTTTTGCAATATATCGTCTTATATTAATTCTAAGCTACTGGTTATAATTAATATAAACGCTAGAAAATTGATAGTTTATAGTATATAGTTTTTATATATAAAAATTTTATTATTGGATTACTTTACTGGTCATAGCATCTATTACAAAATCTAAATCATAAATTTTGCCATCTGAAAGTGCGGTATATGAATCTTTAGGAAACACTTTTTTTCCAGTTTTATTAAGCGCGATAGTAATATGTCTTACATCATTCCCGTAATAAAAAATCCCTGTTCCATCTTCCAATTTAATAGTGTCGATACCTAGTGTAATAAACTTATCAGATACTGCTAATTTATTTATTTTTACTGATACTTTTTTATCTAATTGTGATTCCATATCTGCACTCTTTTCATTAGATTTTCCCCCAGTAAATAGTGTTGTGATATGAAATTCATTATTAGCAGTATACAATTCATTATTGTAAATAATGAATTTTTCGCCAGGTTTAAATTTTTCAATATGAGTAGAATATTTATTTAGAATATTTTGTTTATTATCATCTGATAATATTCCATCAAATAATTCAAAAGAATCAAGGTTTTTAGTATAGGTTTCTGATACATCTGATTCTTTTGAATCAAATAAGGTTTTTCTAATTAAATTCATAATGTCTGAGTAGGTAAAGGAGATTGAATAATAAAGAACTTTTTCTTTTCCAATATTTAAATTGGCTAATTTCCCAGTAATATCTTCCATATTGAATTAGTATATTGTTATAATTATATAATAATTATTCATTAAATAAAAAAATCAATTTTTATTTGATATATAGATAGGGTAAATGATGTGAGTTTTTAGCATTGGATAAAAAATTGATTTGTTATTTGGTGAATAATTATATAATTATATAATTACAACAATATACTGATGTATAGCTAGATGGAATATAAAACAATACATAAAACAATAAGGTTATGGACTAGTACCAGAATAGTAGGAAATATATTAAGTGGAAATGAACAAATAGATAATAAAATAACGACTAAAATAAAAGAGATATCTGGTATTAAAATCACTCAGGAAGACATTGATATATTTCCAAAAATATTAAAATTGTTTCCCCTATATCCAAATATTATTTATCGTGGTGTTTTTAATAGTGATGAATTTTATAATGAAATACTTAAAAACAATAATGCTATTACAAATAGATATTATTCATTTAGCAAGTCATTTGATGTTGCAAAACAGTTTGGAAATAAGATAATTCTATCAATTAATTCTTGTAAAAATTTTGATATTTCCAAATGCTCTAGAGAGTTGGAAGTAATAGTAGATAAATACATAAAACTAGTTTTAATAGATACTGAAAAAAAAGGTGAATATATGTTGATTAATTTACGTGTTGATTAGAATTACAAATTACATATTTTTAAATAAATAATAAATGTTAAAAAGAAAATAATTTTTTATAAATTTTTATAAAAATTTAATTAAGTTAAGGTATTACAAAAATATTTTTTTACAAAGTATATTGCACAGTTCTAATTCTAGGTGCTACATTCATAGACATTAATTCCTGAATAAGCAATTTGAATGCATAAGGAATAATAACTCTTGAAATCTTTGTTTTATTTTTACAAGCAGGACAATGATATACATCTGATGCTTGTGGATAATTGCGATTTTCTTTCTTAATAACTCTTTGAGCGAATAAACCACAAATATCACAAACATAAGTTGAATAAGCATCAGCAGTATACATCATACGTTCTTGCAAGAATTTACTCATACCATGCGATATGATTGAATCACGTTCCATTTCCACAATGATTCGATTAATTGAGTCTTAAAACCATTCCAAATTATTTATATGATTGTCAGATTTATCATTTGTTAGATGTCTAACTCGTATATAATTTTAATTCAATTTTTTGACTCAATTATTAATCTTTATCTTTCGATAAAGGTTGGACTATACCTTAGATTATCATCGAGTTTAACTAATACTCTCAAACCCACTACCATCTAGTCTCTGAATCTCCTTCATATGCCTAGTTATATTTATTTTGTATCAAATGCATTTAGAAGTTTGACTGCGGATTGTCCCTATTTTATGACTTTTTACCATACCTTATGTAGTTAACATAAGCCATTATTATATTTCTATAATAACTTGGTATCATAAACTTGATTCCTTGTGCCTTTATGGCTAGGATAACAGGATGTTCCCGCAATTTGGAAGTGTCGCCTATTAATTAATAGACTAGCACAGGGTTGTAATCTGTACTATTTGTGGCAAAATGGAATTCACCACACTTTAATCCTCCATCTTTGCTGCGGCCTTCGCTAGCTTGTCTCGTCAACATGTTAATTGGTCCTTTTGCTCTTGAATTACCTGTCCAACAAGATTTTCCATTAGAACGAACCATAAATACTCCAGATGAAACTTCTACACAGAATACTGGACCTTTATAATCGTATATTGTTTCAGTTAAACTGAGATCATCATTTTTATCAATTAATGAATAATTATATTTTTCATGTTTTAAATCCGGATTTAGATGTTTCAATCCTCTATCATACATGCATTCTTTTCCTATAATATCTTTAGCATATTCAAATTGCCAATTGTAACCATCATCATAAGAAATCCACATTCTATGTTCAAGAGTAACATGAAATTCTATATCTCCATTTGATAAATGATATATTTTATCGTTAAAATCCGGATAATAAAATATTTCTTTTGGTTTTTCATATACTAATTTATCATCAACAAGTGTTGCAATTAAATCATCTTTAGTAAATTCACCATATTTTTTCCATCCATCAATTGTTAATATTTCCATCTTATCTGCTCTCAAACAATGCATTTTATCCATAACTAAATGTTTTAATCGTTGATAATAAGTTGGACCAATAAAGATTGGAATTTTTAATCGTTGACCGGTTAGACCACAATATACATATTCTGTAGCATTGCGTTCATAACCTAATTTTTCTAATTCTTCTTTTACTGCTTCAATATCAATATCATTAAATGGTGTTCCATCTGCTTCGACACCTTTGATTGCAGCGACTTTACCAACTAGACATTCTACAAGTTGTCCTACTGTCATACGTTTTGGTATACAATGAGGATTAATAATTAAATCAGGGCTAATTCCTTGTTCTGTGAAAGGCATATCTGATTGATTCATTGTTAGCCCTATAGTTCCTTTTTCACTTATCATTCAGCTAGTTACCTAGCCAAACCCATAGCTTCCATCAAGTATCTTTTCAATACATTGATGTCACTATAGCACCGTATCACTACGGGGGTAGACTGTACATTAAGCCAAGTTATAAATAACTCAACCGCTAAGTGACCCAGTCGTTCGCGATATCACTAGATTTCACAATCTAGCTACACCGACGGTCTTGTCTAATTATTTAATTTTGATTTATCGGAGATATTGACCGTTTTCACTTAACTCGCCTGTTCAGATATTATCATTGAAAATATTATTTAATTTATCCTTAGGTGTCAGATGTCTCTGACTTACCACAAACTCACCACTAATTTTACTTATAATTTTACTTATAATTTTACTTAGCCCGATGAATTTGCCGACTAGAAGGTACCACTGTATACTGTTAATTCAGTATTAAAATTGGAACCTCGCGATTCCACAGCCTCCTGTTATGGGTTAAAGTTAGCCCATGGCGCGAGCAAAGTTTATCGCCGATCTTTGGGATACAAATAGACCTTGTTCTCATCTTAATCATGTCCGAACCTTCTGAATCTGTTATACCATTAAATACTCTATCAATGATAGCGGGTTCACCTGATTTATAAATTTCCGATGAATCTTTATAACATTTATTAGAACCGGGAGCTGGTTGTATAGGAGTTACTTTACCAATGATGACATCTCCATTAACTACAACAGTTTCTTCAGGAACATATCCTTTATCATTTAATTTATCGTAAACCGCATGTCTAGTTCCTGCTAATTTTGATTGGTCTGGTTTCATAAATATATCATCTTGAGACGTGGATTGATTCTTTTCAATTTTAGAATTCCATTTTTTAAGAGAAGCTGACCTAAACAATCCTCTATCAATAGCAGTTTGATTAAATACAATTGAATCATCTTGATTATGACCAGTATAACAACCAGCCATAACAATTGCATTTTCTCCACAAGGAAGAATATCAGTATGAATATATTTGGATAATCTGGTATTAACTAATGGTTTTTGTGTGTGATATAGAATATAACTAATATCTGCACGATCTCTATAATTTGTAGTATACCATCCCATAGCTTGTTTCATTTGTGCGAAAGAGAAAATATTTCTTGGTCCTTGATTGTGATTTGCAAATGGAATATTTGCAGCAATAATACCTAAAATCATACTTGGATGAAATTCACAATGAGTATAATTTAAAATCATTGAATTATCATAACGATTTACAATTGGTTCATTATTATCTGGAATAACTGCATTATCTCTTAATTTCATTTCCTGAACCTCTTTTAAGTTTCTTGCTACAAGGGAATAAAATTGTTCTTCTGAATCTAGAATGTCAATTGCTTCTGGATATTTCATCATTAACATGTCCCATTTATTGAGATTATTTAATATTTTTTTATCTTTTACAAATTCATCGATTATTTTATTATTTAATAATATACTTTTATCTTTGACATTAAGAACTGGTCTGAATAATCTACCGGAATCTGTATAAACTTTAATTTCACCTTTTACTAAATCATGAATTATACCATTAGTTCTATTTATTATAGAATTTGTTTTTAATACGCGAAGTTCCCTGTATAACTCTATAGGATTTTTGGTAAACCCTAACCATTCACCATTTAATAATATTTTTGTCGACTCTGCTAAATCTAACGCTGAATGATTATTCATATGAATGAAATTTTTATTAGTTGTAATCATATTATGTAATATATTTGCTTGGTCTGCAGACCCTATAGTTATAGAACCTAACATTGACAAATGCTTAACAAGACCAATATTTGAATGTTCTGGTGATTCCACCACACAATTTGATGACCATAATCCATTTGCAACAAAACTATGAGTATTATACACAGTTTCAAAATCATAAACTGGTTCTGATGCTATAGTTTCTATTGATTTAATTGGAGTTAAATATGAATTATTATTTATTTTAATAATATTATTAGATATTTCTGAATTTAATAATTTATATGATATTAAATAATCACCTTCTTTCATATTTTGAACTTCGACAAAATCATATATGTCTCCTATTTTTGCTAATAATTTATGTTCTGGAGTACATTTAATTTCTCTTCCGGTGATAGTGGTTAATTTTAATAGTTTATCACAATCCTTTTTAAACCAATTTTTTATTGGAGTTGATACTTCTGTCATTGTGTCCTTATCAATTGACACAACGATATCCCCATTCCCAATATCCTTTATCAATTTAATAGTTCCATCACTCATTAATATGTGGGTATCGCCAACCAAACATAAAAATCCCGCCTGAGACGGATGATAGTGTCTGGGACCGGTTAATTTACTTGATGTTGTATCAGAACTGGGAGCATCAACGCGTCTTAAGAATGAACATGATTGTAAATAAGTAAGACGAGGATACATTTGTGCGACACCTTTCTTTTTTCCCCAATTACCAGTCAACATTGCAGATTTAATACCTTGTTCAATGATAGATGGTTTTATTTGATTAATAATTACCAATGGTGTTTCATGATTTCCACCAGAACGTTTCTTAAAGAATTTATTACATTCATTTAACATCTTTTTATAATATTGTTTGAATAAATCAAAGATTAAATCACCTGGCATATCAATACGTTTATTTACGAATGAATCTCGGTCATCAGGTTTAGTTCTTCCCAAATAACAATTTAATAATTTATTAATCATATATCCTAGATAGATTGCTTTTACTTTTAATGGGTCGTCAAATCTATCTGAAGTTATATGAGGCATGAATGCATTACGGAAAAGAGCTTCTAAATGTTCTTTCTTTTCTTCATATTGTAATTTTCTATCCTTATCAATATATTTTTTAACAACACGAAGTTTATTTGTAAGACTGAAATAAGCATCTTCTTTTGTGAGAATTAATTTTTTACCATCTTTCTTTGATAAATCAACTGATATTTTAAGAATATTTAACATATCGATATCATTTTCATTATATACAATATATTTAATAATTTCTTTATCAGTTTCTAATCCTAAAGCCCTCATCAATACAAATACAGATACTTCATTTAGAATTGGAACCTTAATACTTATATCATAATCCTTTTTAAGTTTAATTTGTATACCTTGTGGAATGACATTTGGATCATTTGAACGAGAATTTATTTTAACTTCATAGTTTATTACCCCAGGTTCTTTCTTAATAAATACTAGGGGTTTATTTTCAACCATTTTTTCAATACTCAGTACTATTTTTTCTGAACCATTTACAACAAAATAACCACCCGGGTCAAGACTGCATTCTCTTTGATTATAATCTTTATTAATTTCCAAGGAACAAAATTTAGATCTAACCATATTTGGTATAATAACAGCAGTTTCCTTTTCATATGCACTACCCAATAGTTTTTCTGAAATTATTTCCTTTTTTGTTAAATCGTAAATTTCTTGAATTTGTGATATTTTTGCAATAAATTTTATACTATAGGTGCTATTTTTATCTCTGGCATCCATTGGATACAATAAAGAATCACCATTTTCATTAAGAGCTGGTCTTACGTATATATTTTCGT
>JBDNHS010000120.1:0-2532 GCA_041688685.1 Kapaibacterium sp. (SeqCode) | reverse complement strand
ACTTGTCAAATAAAGATATTAACATTATGGAACTTTTAATTGAACTATTCAATCCTCCAGAAATTGTTAGAAATGGTGATATAATTTCATTTGCATATGAATTATTCCAAATTGATATGATTAAAACATGTTCTATTGAAGATTTTGAATCTAAAAAGTTTTAGTTTGGAGATGGAGATTTAGGATGTACCGTGGACTATCAATTCTAAGCCACTAGCTTAGAATTTATTATTAGTCTGCGCTAGCGTTTATATTAATTCGTTAGCAGTGGCTTATAATTAATATAAGACGGTATAATTGGTAAAATGGTTTATTTTTACAAACTAAAATTTGGTATCCAAGGACTTTGGTTAAATATTGAAAATACTATTGATGATGAATCTATTGGTACAACATATTGTATTGGTAAAGATATAATTTTAACTACTAATCCGTTAGATTTTTGCAATTTTTTTGATTTAGATTATCATAAACGACAATCAGGATTTAAAACACAAACTGAAATGTTTGAATGGATTTGTTCTTCTAAATATTTTATTAAAGGTATTTTTCAAGTTGAAAATATGGCAGATAGAGACAGAATGAAAACACGTACTGTTTATCAAAATTTTATGAAATATATTTGGATTAGTACAAATGGCGAAATAGATACAATTAAACCAAAAAGAATATATTTACAAAGACATGCTATAACTTACTTTAATAAACAGAAAGAATTTGAATCAATCATTCAACAAGTAAAAATTAGTGAAGAACGTAAATTAAAATATAATGGTAAATTATTTATGGATTATGGACTTTTAGGAAAAGAAATTCCTATAAAAATGAAAGAATTTGAAACAATGATTGAAAAATCAAATAATAAAACATTTTATGATTGGTTAGATATTGTAAATAAAGTCGATGTTAATACAAAATTAAAAGATTTTTTTAGTAAATAAATATTTTAATTTACTAAAGATTATATTTAAAAATTTAATACTATATATAAACAATGGATTACATATTCTTTTGGGGGGAAAATAAAAATGATGGATATTTGAGCAACTTTTATCAAACTGAATTTATTGTTAGCGGAAAAAAATTTAATTGTAGTGAACAATTCTTTATGAAAAAAAAACAAGAATTATTCGATTCTACAAATATACAATTAGCTACAAAAATTATGAATGAAACTAATCCTAAAAATATTAAAAAATATGGACGACAAGTAAAAAACTTTAATGAAGAAACTTGGAATAAAAATAAAGTACAAGCAATGTATGATGGTGTTTACGCAAAATTTACACAAAATCCCGAACTTTTATTAAAATTATTATCAACCGGTGAAAAAATTTTAATAGAAGCATCTCCTTACGATAGAATTTGGGGGATTGGATATAAAAAAGAAAATGCATTAATTAATAAAGAAAAATGGGGGCAAAATTTGTTAGGTGAAGTTTTAATGCAAGTTAGGAATAAACATATTAATTAAGATAAATTCTATATTAAAGTAGTGCTATATTCACACATTCCACCCTGTGTTATAATTACATTATAAAATTCAATTTCAACCGAATGTTCATTTTCTTCATTTGAACTAAATATAAAATAATAGTTTTCACTGTCGTTTATTTTAGTTGATGTATACAATCCAGATGCAAATGAATCTTGTAAATATTCTGTTAATTCGGGCATTTTTCCTACAATAACATCATTCCATATAAAATGATCTAAACCATTTTTGTCAAAATATTTATCGAATTTATTAATTTGATTATTTGCATCCAGTTTTATTTCTTTAATTCCTATTCCTGTTTTTATAGTTGTATCAAAAATATAATTAAAATTTCTAGAACATTGTATCAAACTATTATCATAATAATGAGTATATTTAGGAATACTAGTTTTATATTCTAACTCTATCTTTATAGTGGAATCAGCTTTAATACTTTTAACACACATACCAAATGGTAATTTAAGATATTTGGTAAATTTATATATTTTTTTATTAGTGCCTAATACAATAGATGTATTATTTGATGGAAATATATTTTTTGAAATATCATTTTTGCGATTTGTATAAATTAATTCTTTTGCATAATCAAAAGAATCATAGCATTTAATAATGTCTTCATTATCAAAAATATTATAACTAACAATTGGTATAAATTCTAATCCTTGAGCTTTTATAATTTGTTGTTGTGAATAATATTTATCAAATCCATTATCAAAAATATTAAATGATATCCATACATTTTTTTCATCTGATTGTAAAATTAAATCTTTATTAAAATCGTACTCAAAAGCCATTGTAGTTAACACTTATTTTATTTTTAATCTGTTTTTTATAAATTAAAATTTAGTAAAAATTTCTTTATAAATGTGTCAGCTGTTGATAGTTATAATGATAAAAATTAATCCCTGTCAAAAATCATTTTAAAGAGCATATAGGTCATAAAAATCATTTTTACTAAAATTATAATATTTTATTATTTAAAAATAAAAAAAAACAATTTATGATTATTTTAATATTTATTATTACCTATGATT
>JBDNHS010000119.1:0-6498 GCA_041688685.1 Kapaibacterium sp. (SeqCode) | reverse complement strand
CATTAAATTTTCTAAATTATCATTGCTTGTTGAAACCGTATCACTTATTGTAATGACATTGTCAAAATAAGATGTTGTTAATTTTTTTATTTTATATTTAATTTCTTCTTTATGATTTGGATTATCCATAATTAATTCTTCATCCTCTAATATTTCGTATAAATCTTCATATATTTTATTTTTTTTAATTAAACAATAATTGTGAGATTCCATATAATATATGTTCTATTATATGATTCTATGTTTTAAATTAAATACTAAATTAAATTTTTAAACTCAATAAATCTAATGCTAACACAGACTAATGAGATTCCTTAAAATTTGGGTCATGTAGTTTTTTCATTGAATAATTTAAAGGACAAATCGTTATTTTTGGGACAAATTTATATTTTTTACCGTCTGTATTAGTATATGTTTGTTTTATAATTTCATCAGAATTAGGACCAATATATTTTATATCTTTAAATATAAAATATCCAATTATAGAACCCAATAAAATTCCAATTATAATTGTCATCAATGTATATATTATCGATTCATCCTCATTTATATAATTTTCATTTATATTGGAATCATTTACATAATTATAATCCATTTTATTAATAATATAACAATATATAATATTTATCAAAACAAAAATTTTATATATCATAATATTATTAACAATAATATGTCTTCGAGTACATCTGATTCATATTTTTCATCAGATTCTGATATTGGATTAACAACTAGCAATTATAACTTAAATTCAAAATCAATTAGTCCAATAGCTATCTTTTTAATTCTTATATTACTTGTTATGTTGATAGGATTTTTTATTAATAATTTTAGTGTTAATAATTTTGAACCAAATTTGGAAAATTATAAACCCGAAATTAATCCTGAAATAATATCAGAAACAAAAACAGAAAATAAAATGCATTCTATTTCTGTAGAAAAATCATTAGAAATAACAAATCAAGAATTAAATCATTCAATAAATAAATTGGCAAATTTAGTAAATCAAACAAATGGAGAAATTCAACACAATGATAATCAAGAAATAAAAGATTTAGAAAGAATAATTGATGACCTGAAATCTGAAATGATAATTTTACAATCAAAAGTATTAGATAATGAATTACACAAACTAATACCAGAAATTAAACCAAATTTAAAACCAACTCTAAATCCAATTCAAAAAATTAATATTACAACTGACCAATATAATCCTAATTCTAATCCTAATCCTAATCCTAATCCTAATCCTAATCCTAATCCTAATTTGTCTTATACTTATAATAATTTTCAAGATGATGTAATAATTTATGACCCAATAGCAAATTATGATAGACTAAAAATATCAGATCCTCTAGTTGACCCAAGAGGAAGAAGTTCCGCAGACCAAATACCAACACCACAAGTTGCTGCACAATTAAATTTCCCCACACAAGGGGTTTTAGATAGATATCATCGAGTTGGATTATTAATTTCATTAAACAATGATTCGGATGATAATAGTTATTATAATAAAGCAACTAGATTTGACGATTTTTATGGTAAGCAAAATAAAAAAAATAATATTTTGGAAACAAATTCTGATTATTCAATGGATTCAACAAATATGTCAAATTCTTCAACTCCAACTTATTTTGCTGATACAAGTAAAAAAAATTATAATGGGGTAGAAATTATCCAACATTCTAAATCCAATTCCAATTCCAATTCTGATATTGGTAATATTTTTACTTCATCGGGTTTAACACCAAAATCCAAATCCAATTCTAATCTTATGACTAATTCAAAATCTAAAAAACATAAAAAAACTAAAAAGCATAAACATAAAAAAGAAGGATTTGAAATAGAAGGTTTTGAAACAGAAAATAATTATGATGCTAATTATGAAACTTTCAAATCTTCTGGCGATATTGATTATAATACTAATGTGTATACAAATCCAGATACAATTCCTGATAGTGATACTGATACTGATAGTGATACTGATAGTGATAGTAATTCGTCATATCCTAAGAAAAAATATCCTTATTTTAATAAATATCAATATCAGATGGATACAGACGAGGGATTTACTGTAGGAAATGATGATGATGTGTCAGAAGGATTTGGTAATTTAGGTTCGGGAAATAATAAACCCGGGAAAAATAATAAGTCCAGAAAAAATAATAAATCAAAGGAAAATAATTTATCTGTTGGTATGAGCAACGGAGATAATAATATTTTGGAATTAATTGGTAAAAAAATAACAGATAATTGGTATAAATATTTTACATCAATTAGTATAGGTAATAAAATTATAAAAATTAACGTCCATAATAGAAATAGAAGGGAATTATATGATGGAGATATTGTTTTTATTCAGGAAGTTGGTAAAAGATATAGGGTGCAGATTGATGAGATGGATATGATTGAATACAATCCGTATTTCTTTTAATTATTTTAATTTCTTAAATTTAAGAAATTAAAATAATTAAAAGAATTGGGGATTGCCTTTGGTCAATCCGTACTTCTTTTAATTTAAGAAATACCTTTAAAAATACTTAATTATAAAAATTTTATTTATACCACATAGAATCATCACTAGAATCATCACTAGAATCATCACTAGAATCATCAATACAGTTTACAGGTTTGACTTTTACAAATTCGGCTACTTTTACAAGTTCAACTTTTTTCAAGTTCAACTTTTTCATCTATAAATTCAGTTTCAATATTATCATCTTGAATATCTAAATCTAAATTTTCTTCTCTATTTGACTTGTCAAAAAATAAATTGTGCAACTTGAGTGAATAAAAGTAATCTTTATTAACTACTTTATACTCACTATTATGTCTAATATTATTAATTGATTTTCGCATAGTTTTAAGAGTATGAATATCTTTATCATTCATTGGTTTCTTTTTATTAAATACTTTGTTATAAAGAAGAAGCATTTTAGCAACAATATTATCATCCGGAGTCATACCAAATACATTTTCTGTTCTAACATAATCGCTAGGTAGCTCACCGTCAATAATTGCGTTAATATGATAATCAGTATTTTTAATGATTTTATTTGTTTTAATCTTATCAGTTTGTCTATCCTTATCAATTTGTTCAAAGAATTCGCAAACTGTAGGACTTGATTCTTTATCAAGTTTATAATAGTATTTTAGTTTAACATATAAATCGTCTTTTGGAATTAATTTTTGAATTAAACTAATATCATCCAAATAAAGCACATATTCTATTAATGCATCAAATGCATTTGATGTTGGAATTAATTTAACGATAGTACCTACAGTTAATAGTGGATCCCTTATATTAAGCATACAAGTATACAGATTTGGACTAATTTGATTTAATTTATTATATTCATCATATATTGATGCATGACTTGTATCTGGATTCCATATTTTTTTAAATTTTAATAGCTTTTTAATATTAGAATCTAATTCACTGGACTTGCATTTTTCTTTTTGCATAAACTTATTCACAATAAAAAGATATATATTTTTATCTTCTTCTTGTAAATCATCACTTTCAAGTATATCACGCAATTCTTCTGTTTTTAATGTTTTAATTATATAATTTTCCAAATTACATGTAGGAATTATTGCTTTATTATATAGAATTTTAATAACTTCAAATGGTAGTCTTGATACATCAAGTGAATAATAATAATTTTGCATTGGTTCTAATCCTAATTTAATTGCCATATCTAATTTACTAAGGGAATAAAATTCATCAATTGCATTATTTCCCTTATTTTGATTATGAATATTATCAGAAATATTTTCACAGTTGAATTTTGCAACCAATGTCTTATCAACATCTGTACAACTAATTCCTACTGCATTACAATATTTGGTAAATAGTTTATCATTATCCATCATATAAATTAATTCTTTTATTGTGTCATAACTATGTCCTTTCATTAATTTTTCGGCTAGCTTTGTACGACCTAATAGAACAGCCAGTTTTACAGGTTCAATCCTATACATATTAGTCTTTTTGGGAATATATTTATTTTCTACAATTCTAACTACATCAGATTCATTTTCCACATACATAACTGATAGACATTTTGCATCAAAATTAGAAATATCAGTTATATCTACATTTTCAAATTCAGAAATATTTTTGTATAGATTATATTTTAAATTAATAAATTCTTGACCCCGACCCAATGCATCTTTTAAATTTTCTTCAATTTGTCCGTCAATCCAATCTTTATCTGTTATAGGATTAAATGAACCTGTAAATTGTTCTAATACATTACGTTCCATTAGTTCAATATTCTTAATATTATATTCCTTGAATTTCATTGTGTCGTCCTCAATATTTGCATTATATTTAGTAATACAATTTTCTGTATTGGAAACATCTTTAATTTCTAAATTTTCTTTTCCATAAAATGAATTATTACTTGTATAACTTGCAGTTTGTCTAAATCGAAGTGTATTATTGAAAATAATATTTCGAAGTTGTCCATTATTAATTAATTCTTGTTCGAGTAATCGAGTAAATCCATAATTTTCCGGTTGCATAAAGAACATCTTATTATAAGATTTTTTATAAGCAAAATTAGTTACCACATCAAATCCACGAAAAGAATATTTAATTAAACGATTTTCATAGCTTGGACTACGACGTTTTAAATTAGCAACATTTACACGATATTTTAATGCATGCAATCCTCGTTCTGTGGTCATTAATTCCTTACCATTGTAAGCAATTGCACAACAATCCACATCAAAACCAACTAGAACGTGGGCTAAAGTATCATATAATCTAAGAATTATTTGAACTTGTAATAGTTTCTTCGTGTCATATACGTAAATATTAACAACATTTTTATTAATATAGACTCTAGTGTCATATCGCATATCAATTGCTTTTTGTTTAATCGAACCAATAATGCAATCAATTTTCTGTTTTGCGTGTTCCGTGTCTAATCCGTAAATAAACATATCAATATCATTTAGTTTAGCAGAATTATTTGTTATAATATTAACAAGTGAACCACCTGCAACAATAATATTGTCCCAATGAATATAAGTTAGTAAATCAAACGTTTTTTTACTAAATTCCTTATTGAAATTATCATTTGAAATTTGTTCCCGAGTTTTAGAACCAGTTAGAACGATATGTTTATCAAAGTCTGTTGGTTCATATTCTAGTTCATCAATAGTAATAGTCTTTATCATTGAATTAGTTATTAGCTCTGGATTTTTACGATTAACATCTTCACCTTCACTAATATCAATAATTTTATTGAATAACGAGTCCATTATTAAGTAATAGATTTGTATATGTTGGATATATTTATTTTAATACATTATGTATAAAATTCAATTTTTTTAGTAATATATTTTATGCAAATATTATAGTCAAAAATATTTTTTATAAATGATTATTATATTATGACAGATAATGAAGATAATGAAAATAAAATAAATTTTGATACTGGGATATTCGACCATGAAGGACAAAATCCAAATCCACTAAACGGAAAACCATATTCTGATACTTATAAAACACTTGCTAAATTTTGGTCAAAACTTCCAGCATATGAATTTGCAAAACAAGTAGTTGAAACTATACAAACTCATAATGTGATAGTTCTTGAAAGTGGTACAGGTTCTGGTAAATCGGTTTTAATATGTAAATATGCATTACATTCTTTAAACTATGTAGGACATGTAGTAATGACCTTACCTAAAAAACTAATAACGCAAAGTACAGCGCAATTTTCTGCCAAATGTTTAGATGTAGAGTTGGGTGAGCAGGTTGGATATGCATTTAGAGGGGATTCAGTAAAATCCAAAGACACAGTTCTTTTATATTGCACAGATGGAACAATAGTTGCACAATTAAAATCGGACCCTAGTCTAAGAGATATTGATATTTTAATTATAGATGAAGCACATGAGCGTAAAGTACAAATTGATTTATTGTTATATTTAGTTAAGAACGCAATAAAAATTCGCAAAGAACGAGAAATGAAACCACTAAAATTAATTATTATGAGTGCAACGATTAATGAGGCATTATTTAGTGCTTATTATAGGGACTTTTCTTATAATTATATATTTTTATCGGGAACACCAAATTTCCCAATTGAATCAATTTATTTGGAGTCTGCATTAAATATAAAAGCAAATCAATATTTGGAATCAGGAGTTAATACTATCCTTAATATAATTAAAAAAATCAATGGTAAAGATAAAAATTTTCCCGAAGGCGATATACTATTTCTTGTTTGCACTGTTTCGGAATGTGTAAAACAAGCTTTAAAATTAAGTGAATTAGTACCAGATGCTTTTGTTATGGGACTATATTCAGGATTTGATAAAGAACTTGAACCATATTTATCTAATCCAGTCAAATACAAAGAACTTGGTACAAATTATAAGCGAAGAATATTTATCAGTACTAATGTGGCGGAAAGTAGTTTGACTATAGATGGTATTGGTTATGTAGTAGATTCAGGTCTAGAAATGAGTGTAAAATATGAT
>JBDNHS010000014.1:0-1942 GCA_041688685.1 Kapaibacterium sp. (SeqCode) | reverse complement strand
TTTTTTTAATTTTTTTTTTATATTTTCGGTTTTTACGCATGTTTTTAATGTATCTGCATTGTTCGCAAGTGCATTCTTTTACAAAATGTTTCATAATTTTTATTTTCTAATGATTTAATTAGTTCTTCTTGTACTTTAACTAAATCTTTTAGATTTCTTATTATTGTATTTTGTCTAACTGACTATGTAGTTTTTATTACAATTATTTCTTCTAGTTCTTTGATTGTTTTCTTTTTCATATTATGTAGTTTTGATAGTTTTGTATATAAATTTCATTGTGTATGTCATCATCTTCTATTAACATGCATTCTGTTGCTTTATTAATTTGCTTTACAGTACATTTTTTTAATTTAACATTATAAAGTAATAAAGTCATTTTTTTTAATCTTTTTAAATTCATTTTTTTTATGTTTAAATTAATTTATTTATATAATATTTAGAATTCATCTTTAACAATAACCATTGGTATATCTTTGTCAAGTGAGAAGTTAATGGTGTATAGTATTTTAAAACAAGAACTTTTTGTGATTTCAACCTTTTCTCTACCTTCCCAACTGTTATCAATTAAATTTCCTTCAAACATAGCAGTACACTTGTGGAAAGTTTTTCTAGGTGGACAATTAAACCAATCACCTTCTTTAATTGTAGCAGATTCATCTATTACAACTATACCTTGACCTGTTGTTATTACTTTATATTTCATATTAGTTTAGTTAAAACATAATTAATTGCTGCTTCTTTCGCTTCTTCTGGTGTATAAAAATCTTCTCCATAATTTTCACCTAATCTATCTCCTATTCTTGTAATATGAAATTGCCAAGATTCTTGACTAATTGAAGTGATAGTAATATGAATATTAAAATTAATTCTTATCCAATCTAATGCTAATTGTTGAGTTGGTGCTGTAAATATTTTTTCAATCAATTCAGAGTTAGATTGTTTAAAAAATAGCTCTATTATGTTTAAATGATGAGGTTCATAAGCACCATTAAAAGCAAAAGAACAGAGGCAATCAAATCCTTTCTCTTTGAGCAATTTAGCATTATCAAAACCAACTTTTTGTTCTTTTATGTTGTTATTTAGTGTTTTCATACTTATTTAATTAAATCAAGTGAGTAAGCATTTAAAATTAATTCGTCATCTATGAAATCTTTTTCTCTTATATTATCACAGGCATTATTAATTACTTTAGCTTGTTCTATACAATGAAGTTTAGCAAACTCAACCATTAAATCAACAATTTCATCATTACTACTAAATACCGATTTTAATTTTATTTTTAAAAATTTTTCTGCTGTCATCATAATTAAAGTTTTTATAGTTTTATTAGCACCCACAGCATTACTCAAAGAATGGCAGCTTATTAATAAGCAATCTTTTCTATTATAATCTGTTTGGGTCACATAGTTAAATACCGCATCCTAAGAGGTGTGATTTACATTAACTACTTGCTGAGAAATCCCAATGGTTTAATAATAGCATATCTCATACAGCTATATCCATTATGTATATTACTATACATTTTCTATCAGGGTTTAGATTACATGTTTCCATGTAAGTTTTTGACAAACTCCAGCAATACATCCATAAGACACATTGTATTCATTTGCAAGAAATTGATATGTTTTACCATTATTTCTTTTTAATCTTATTTCTTTAACTAACTCTTCATTTAAAACAGCAAATCCATTTTTAGAACCTAAATTAGAAGCAAAACCATAAGTATACCCATGAATAACATTTTCTTGTTGAGTTACCCATTCAAGATTTAATACAGAATTGTTATCTCTAATAGAATCTATGTGGTTAATAAATTCCAAATTTAAAGAGTTATTAATAAAAGCTATTGCTATTAATCTATGTAGTTGGTAATTTTTTAGTTTGTATTTATCTACATAAAGTTGAATACCAATATATCCATCAGGTCTTTTAAAAGATTTTT
>JBDNHS010000118.1:0-2537 GCA_041688685.1 Kapaibacterium sp. (SeqCode) | reverse complement strand
TATATTAACTTGTTAATTTTATTTTCGCTAAAATAGAATTATTTATTTAACTTATTTCTTAAACCACATAGTGGTGGTATTATTGTAGTAAATGTAGTTCTCTTTCTACTCTTTATTCGGCTCCGAAGAAGTCGTAAGAAATATAAAAGACAAAGTGATTGTTATTAATATTCCACCTAAATGAGATTGAAGAAATAATCATACCTTAAATTCGTTGATATTATGTAGATTATACATATTTTATGTGTTGTTTGTTAGATGAATAGAGAGAACCTCACCCTTAATCCAGCAATTTTTAAGATTGGGCAGGGAAATTTAAGAGTAGGAAGACGACCCGCCAGTCGTCTCTTCAATTAAGAAAAAAAGCAAAAAGAATGAAAAAGAGTGCAGTTTTGGTGTCGGTAGGGACAAGTGGGACTTATCTATGGATAAAAAAAAGGACAGATCGCTTGACCTGTCCCTAAAATTGATTTAAAACTAAATAATTCTATTTTCGATTACTTATCGCAAGCAGCGAAACCTCTGTTGATGTCGTCAATCAAATCTTCTAACTCCTCAATACCGACCGACAAACGGATTAAGTTATCAGTTAAGCCAATTTTTTCTCTTTCCACCTTAGGAATCGAAGCGTGTGTCATAATTGCAGGGTGTTCGATTAAAGACTCAACGCCTCCCAAACTTTCTGCTAACATAAAGATTTTTACATTTTCTAAAAACTTGCGTGAGTTTTCTAATCCACCTTTGATAAAAAATGTAATCATACCACCAGAACCACGCATTTGTTTTTTGCCAATTTCATATTGTGGGTGTGATTTTAGTCCTGGATAGGTAACTTTTTCGACCAACGGGTGTGTTTCTAAGTATTCTGCTACTTTTTGTGCGTTTGAGTTGTGTCTTTCCATTCTAATTGCTAAAGTTTTGACACCTCTTAATATTAGCCAAGAATCAAACGGCGACAAAGATGTACCAATTGAATTTTGCAATCTAAATAAGTCTTTATAAAGTTCTTCGTCATTTATCATAATTGCGCCAGCCACAATATCGCTATGACCATTAATATATTTTGACATTGAGTGATAAGTAAAGTCTGCTCCCAAGTCCAATGGATTTTGGAAATATGGGCTCATAAAAGTATTATCAACAGATAATTTTGCACCAACTTCTTTACCTTTTTTCGCAATTTCTTGAATATCTGATATTTTTAACAATGGATTTGTTGGAGATTCAATCCAAATCAAATCTGGTTTTAGTTCATCAATTTTGGATTTGAATAGTTCTAAATTTGATGAATCAGCGAAATGAAATTGGTAGTCATTTTGAACAACAGTAGTGAATAATCTATAAGTACCACCATAAACATCATCTCCACATAATACCACACCACCTTTTTTGACAGTTAGTATAATGAGCATTGTGGCAGCCATTCCGGTGCCAGTAACAACACAATATTTTGCATTTTCTAACGATGCCAAGCACTCTTGAAGTCTTGTTCGTGTTGGGTTATGTGTACGAGTATATTCGTAGCCTTTGTGTACACCAGGCGAATCCTGCACATAGGTAGAAGTTTGATATAATGGTGGAGTAATTGCACCAGTAGTTGGGTCTGGATAGTTCCCAATGTGTAATGAGCGAGTAGAGAATCCCATTTTTTCGTAATATTCGTTTTTTGGGTTATTTTCAATTATACCGCCTTGTCCCATATTATTCCCTCTAAATTTTATAAATTTTATTTTATTTGAAAAATGATGTCTTATTTATTAAGCAAAATTAGTTAATTTTGAGTTTATATTTAATTAAAATTTTAAATATATTTTATATCTTAAAAATTAATTTCAGAAGAGAATTCACATGGCATTAGCTCCAATCACCCCAGCTCATAGAACTGAGAAAATTACTTATGCAATTCGTGATATCATAGCAGTTGCAAACGAAGTCGCAAAAACCGGCAAAAAACTTTATTACCTTAATATTGGCGACCCCAACGTATATGATTTCAAAACTCCAGAACATATAATCGAAGCAAATATCAAAGCTATGCGTGATGGAAAAAATGGCTATTCACCCTCGAGTGGAATTCCTGAAGCAATAGAAGCTGTTAGAATTGATGCCGAGAAAAAAGGCATCAAAAACATTCAAGATATATTTATTACTTCCGGTGCCGCTGAAGCAATCGAAACTTGCCTTAATGCATTGATCAACCCAGGTGAGAATTTCTTAATGCCAACACCAGGTTACCCACTTTATAATGCTATTCAAAATAAATTAGGACTCGAACCAAATCCATACTATTTAGATGAAGAAAATGGCTGGTTGCCAGATGTGGAAGATATTAGATCTAAAATTAATGCTAAAACGAGAGCTATTGTATTAATTAATCCAAATAATCCAACGGGTTCTTTATATACAAGAGAAGTTTTGGAGCAAATTATCGAATTAGCTAAAGAATTTAATTTAGTGATTTTCGCTGATGAAATTTATGACAAATTGATTTTTGATGGCAAAGAAATGATTTCAATTGCATCATTAGATTCGGAAGT
>JBDNHS010000117.1:0-2084 GCA_041688685.1 Kapaibacterium sp. (SeqCode) | reverse complement strand
TTTTTTTGTATCAATTCATAGTCAATCAAGTCTAATATTTGTGGCGAACCATACCCGCCTCTAATTGCAAATATACCTTTTATCTCATTATTTTCAAACATATTATGCAAGTCATCAACTCTTTCCTTTGGAAGTCGAGTTTTATAACCTGTTCCATTTTTTATATATTCGCCTAAAACAGGAACTAATCCAAAGTATTCAATAGTCTTTATTGCTCTACTGATATCTTCGGGGTCAGTTACATTAGATGAAGGTGCGATTATACCAACTTTATCACCTTTATTCAGTCCTTTGGGCTTTATTTTACTTTTATTATTCAAATTATTAGCATTTAAGTTATTCGTATTATTGGTCTTATTTGAGTTAGTTAATAAATTACTACAACCGAGAGAAAATATACTTATACCCGTTAATAATGAATTATTTATAAATTCTCTTTTGGTCATCTTATTGATTTATAATTTATTAATTTAGTTGATTTAATTAATTTTATTGAATTTGCTTAATTGATTAAGATTATATTTTTGGACCTAACATATCTTCTGGTCTAACTAATTTATCAAATTCTTCACCTGTCAGAATACCCAATTCTATAGCAGCTTGCTTTAAAGTACCACCAGATTTATGAGCGGTTTTCGCAATTTTGGCTGCATTATCATATCCAATATGTGGATTAAGTGCAGTTACTAACATTAGTGAATTTTCCATATAATATTGAATTTTTTCTCTAATTGGAACAATTCCTTTTGCACAATGTTCATCAAACATATTACAAGTATCGGCTAATAATCTAACGCTTTGCAAAAAATTATAAATCATAACTGGTTTGAATACATTTAGTTCAAAATTCCCTTGGGTACCCGCAAAATTAATAGTTGCATCATTACCCATTACTTGTGCCACTACCATTGTCATAGCTTCTGATTGAGTAGGATTTACTTTACCAGGCATAATTGACGAACCAGGTTCATTCTCTGGAATTGCAAGTTCACCAAAGCCACAACGTGGACCGGAAGCCATCCATCTGATATCATTTGCAATCTTCATTAAAGACGCTGCAAGTGTTTTTAGAGCACCATGAGAAAAAACTATTGCATCATGTGCTGCAAGTGCTTCAAACTTATTAGGTGCAGTTTTAAATGGCAAATTTGTCTCTTTAGAAATTGATTCTGTTGTCAATTTGTCAAAATCAGGGTGAGTATTTATTCCTGTACCTACCGCTGTTCCACCAATTGCTAACTCATAAATCCCTGGTAGAGTTAATTTAATTCTTTCAATTGCATTTTCTAATTGAGTTACGTAAGCTGAAAATTCCTGACCAAGAGTTAGAGGCACAGCGTCCATCAGATGGGTTCTACCAGACTTTATTATATCATTAAATTCTAATGATTTACTGTTTAATGTATTTTTTAATTTAGTAATCGCTGGAATTAATCTGCTGTTTATTTCTTCTGCTGCTGCAATGTGCATCGCAGTTGGAAATGTATCATTAGAACTTTGTGATTTATTGACATCGTCATTAGGGTGAATTGGGTTTTTACTACCCAAAACTCCACCACTAATTTGGATTGCTCTATTAGCTATCACTTCATTAGAGTTCATATTTGTTTGAGTACCAGAACCTGTTTGCCATATTGATAATGGAAATTCTTTATCTAACTTACCTTCAATTACCTCATCTGCTGCTTGACAAATTAATGAACACTTCTCATCACTTAATTTACCTAATTTATTATTTGAAATTGCAGCTGATTTTTTTAGAATACCAAAAGCTCTAATTAATTCTTTTGGCATTTTTTCGATACCGATATCAAAATGAATCAAACTTCTTGCAGATTGGGCACCATACAAAACATTTGATGGAACTTTAATTTCGCCCATTGTGTCTTTTTCTATTCTAAAATCCATAATTACTCCGATTTATTTTTATTTTTGTATTAATTAGATTTACAAATTACGAAAAATAGTTTTATTTTTAGATATTTGAAATGCTAATCCAAACAAAATATATTCAAACACAATTAAATACTTTAAAAATACTATGTACGATTTTTCTAAATATATTGAATTTGCAACAGAAGAGA
>JBDNHS010000116.1:0-14184 GCA_041688685.1 Kapaibacterium sp. (SeqCode) | reverse complement strand
TAGATAATAATTTAGATAATCATTTAGAATTTTCTGAATTAATAAACCAAAATAAAAGTACTAATAATGAAGCTAAATTATTGACTGAATACAACAGCAAATTAGAAGGGAAAATACAAGATTTAGAGCTAAAATTATACAAATATCAAATCAAGGAAAAGTTATTCAAAGATACAAACAACTATAATAATGAATTTAGTGAAAATATATTAGACCCCCTTTTCGAGCTGCAAATGGGAAGCCCTAATAATAAAACAGATAATATTGAAAATATTTTATCAAATATTTATAATTTTATCGAAAATAATCAAAAGAAAAATAGAAGTGAATTTAACAACCATAATACTGATGACTTTGAATTTGGAGATGCTTTTTTTGAGAACCCTCTTCAAAATGAACTAACTAATAATGGACTTACGAAAAGACTTATAGATGATATTCAAAATGTAAATAAGTCAAATAATTTTACTGAGTTTGAGAACAAAGAGAATATAAACCCTGAGAAATTAGAATTGCACAAATTTATCAATGAAATTGCAACGAAAAACAACATTTCATACACCGAAGCTATTGATTTGATTAACTAATTTTTTTTACATTTTTCTAAATTGATTCTAAATTAAACTAAACAACAATTCTTTCTTTAATAAAAAATATAATATGGAGACAAATATGTCAATGAGATTAGATAATCTTAGATTAGTTGACCCTGTGCTTACTACACTTACTCAAGCATATACCAACAACACATTCATCGGAGATAAGTTATTTCCAACGGTAAAAGTCCAAAATACAAAAGGTAAAATCCCGCAATTCGGCAAAGACGCATTTTTGGTCAGAGATACCAACAGAGCTTTGAGAGCCAACTCAAATAGAATTCCAACAACTGATTTCGAGCTTATCGAATATCAAACAAGGGAATATGATGTCGAGATGAGTTTGGATTATTTGGAGGAGCAAGAAGCAAATTCTAATCTAAAATACGAACAACACATTAGCCGTGAATTGACTGATATTATGCTACTAAACAAAGAGAAAACCATTGCAGATATGGTGCAAAATCCTGCAAACTATGCGAGTGATTTAAAATTAGAAATAACATCAAACAAAGCTTATGATGATTATGCGAATAGTCTTGACCCACTTATCAGTATCAAAGAATCTAAAGAAGTGATTAGAACAAAAATAGGTAAAAGTCCCAATACAGTCATTATGGGTTGCACAACTTATAATGCAATTTCAAATCATCCTTTGGTTTTAGAAAAAGTAAAATATATTGGAGGTGGCAAAATAACTCTTGATATGATAAAAGAGTTGCTCGAAATTGAAGATATGTTTGTCGGCAAATCAGTCTATTCAGAAGACGGTAGCACATTTAGTGATGTTTGGGGTGATAATATTATATTGGCTTATGTGGACAAGTCAGATTATCAGAGAAGAACAGAATTTAAGCCGAGCTTTGGTTATACTTTTCAATTAAGAGACAAGCCAGAAATTGACGTGTATTTTGAGAATGGTGGCAAAACCAAAGTTATAAGAAATACAGATAATTATGATATCAAAATCACAAGTACCGATGCAGCATTTTTGATTTACAACACAAATCACATTTAATAAATAAACTATAAAATATTAATAGAACTATAAGTATAATCATAAAAATATAATAATAAATAATAAGAGGCAAAAATGTCAAAAAATACATCATTTTCACCGACACAGGTGATTTCAATCAAATCAAGTAGTTTGATTATTGAACATAGATTCGTAAATTTCTCTGGTAGTATAACAGCAAATCCCGCACAAGTACTGGGTGTAAGTTATTTGGAGCATAAATCAAATGAAATTATCCCAGTAATTACGCTCGGCACTGCGATAATTGAGTCCTCAGAGGCAATTGCAGTTGGAGACAAAGTATCTGCGACAACCTCTGGGACTGCAAAAGTATCGGCTGTAAATGACAAAGTAAATGGTAGAGCAATCACGGCGTGTAGTGGTGCTGGGTTTATTACCATTTTACTTACCCCATAAAATAAAAATAAATTAATAAGTTCAATAATCAATTAAAAAAGTAAAATTATGGCATACTCAGAACTCACAGACTATATGACCGAAATGGCACACGACGATTTGGCAAGATTAACAGGAAACCCAACCGGACAAGCCCATAATGTTGCAAGATTAGTATATGCAATCGAAATTAGTGATAATGAAATTGATGCTTTCTTGAAAGGTAGATATCAAGTGCCTTTTGACCCACTACCAAGATTAATTAACTCAATATCCATATCACTTACATTTGCTAATTTATATACAATTACATACCCAAGAACAATGCTACCAATGAATATTTCTAATCGTAGAGATAATGCTTATGATATTCTCAAAAAATTGCAAACCGGTGAAATGGTATTAGAAAGAGGGAATCCGAGCCAAAGCTCGCCACCACCAATTTTTTCGAATAAAACTAATGTAACAAAACCACTCAAAAGTCTGATTGTTGATTTTGACAATTAGACAATTAGACAATTAGACAATTAGACAATAGTACTAACTATATCAACTAATCTAACTACTAACTAATGGTAGAGCAAGCCAAATCAATCCCCACTTGATATTTATTTATCAGGTAACTTCCTTATTGCCTACTTTATACTTCCTTTTTCTGCATTCCTCGCCATTAGTTAGTATTGATTTTAATATTTCTTTGTAACGAAAACAAATCCAGAAAATCTCAAACACCAATAATATGACACAAATCAAAAAGGGAAATCAATATGTGGAATTATAATATTCCTTATAAAAGCAGCATAAATGACAATAAAATGACTTCAATGAATAATATAAATTCAGCAAATCAATCAACATTTTTACCACAAAAAAGCTCAGGTTCTTCCGCTAATTATATAAATACATTTACTAAATATATAGCAGTAAACTCCTATAATATTAAAAGATATTTATTCATAACCATCGGGATATTTCTATTATACAAACTCATTGCACCATATAATTATGAATACAGAACATTGTTGCTTTTGATATTTATTGAGTTATTGGCGATAATGTTATCATCATTGTCCTTGTTTTTATTCACTCGCCTAAATTTCATTAATGATTATAAAAAAGGAAATACTAATGATAATACAAATGATAATAAAAAGTATAAAAATAAAGAAAACAAAACTACAGAATGTAAAACTTCAGAATATAAAAATAATGAGAATAAAACAGCACTTTACATACTTTTGGGATTTATATTTTTATCTGTGCATTTGTGTGTTGGCTTTTCTATTCTTGGCATCTACATCACTCAAATCACAAACTAAATATAAACTAAAAACCACTAAACAATTAATTGAGAAATCTCGGCAAATTGCCTTAAACCAAATTGGTGAAATGGAAATAAAGCGCAATTATTCACCACAAATAATGAAATATCTAAACTCTGTAAATTTAACTGCACCAAATCCATACTGTGCAGCAGGTCAATATTATTGTTTTGAGCAGGCTGCAAAATTAATAAAGTATAATGTAAAAATACCAATTTACAAAACTGGCTCAACTCGTTTGATGTATAATCAAGCAAAAAAAAACGGTAATAAAACTAAATATTTAGCTGTCAAAGATGATTTGATTGTCTGGAAAAAAGGAATAACCCAATTTGGTCATATTGAGAGAATATTTAATATTGATTCTAATTCTAAGGGCTGGGTAACAACTATCGCTTTTAATGTTGAATGTGGTAAAAAGCTTAATATGAAAGATAATCATAAAAGCACAATTACAGACAATCACAAAAAAGAAGGAGTTTGTTTCAAAAGGAGAAATATCTATCATATACTTGGTAGATTATCAATTTTGGGGATTATTGGATTTGATACTACACAATCTAACTAACTAATTAACAATCTAACTAACTAACTATTAATAATATAATTACCAATATAATTACCAATATAATTACCAATATAATTACTAATATAATAAAATTTACAACTTACAAATAAAAGCAATGAATCAGATAATAGAAAGCAACTTAATAAATTTTGGGGATTTGTCAGAAGATTTTGAAACGGAAATAGTAGATGTCTTCTTAAAATTAAAACGAAATAAAAAATACAAATTAGCGACAATAATTATTAATTTTGTTGATGTTACTACTAACACAGGCACAGCTCCGAATGGAATAATTGACTTAATTGCAACCACCGACAACAATACATTCCACAAAATAGAAGCATTTACCATCGACCAAAATGATAATTCAGATGATACAATATTGTACGAATTTAGTAGTAACATAAATTTAATAAAATTCAAATATACTAAGGGAAATATAACGCAAGGAATGTTAAAAATTAATTTACTGTATTTGGAGTATTAAATGAATAATAATCAATCTTTAAAGGAAAATAACTACAAATATTATATTACAACTTTAATAATAACTTTAATATTAACTTGTATTTTGATTTACACTCTTTATCAAAATTACCAAAAAGCTAATGACAATACATATATTACTAATAATCAGACAAAAACTATAATCAAAAAAGACACAATATTATTTGTAAAATATGATACAATAATCAAAAGTATTCCTTATAAAAACAAGAAATATTTTGTCACACCAACTAAAACTAAAGAGAATAATAAGATTAATCTCAAAATGGACTCAATAATCAACGATGATACAATTAGTATTGAATATAAGGAAATTGATAATTTATTGAAATTAGATATTAATTATTATCAAGATACTTTTAGAGTGATTAATAAAGAGACTATTGAAATTAGAGAAATTGAAGTAAAAACTACCGAACAAAAAATAATGAATTTTGATAACAATAATAAGAATGATAATCAAAATAATAACTTGATTGATAATATAGAGACAATTTTTATTTCGCTGGGGTTAGGGTTTATCGTAGGTATTATCTTCAATTAATTTAGAACAAATTTATTTCTAATTTACTAAAAATTTAACAAAACTATAAATAAATATTAAAAATGAGAACGAAAATAAACAAAGAATTAATTAATCATACAATTTCTAATAATCTGGCAAATAACTATAACAGTTTGGGTTTGATGCCTAATCCAGATAAAATAATCAATAGATTTGGCAATGGATACGAAATATTGAGAGATTTACGAAATGACCCTCACCTTTGGTCTTGTATCCAATCACGCAAAAGCGGCTCTATGCAATTAGAATACAAACTAAGCACAGATAATTCACAGAAATTGCCAAATACAAAATACAGTTACTTTGAAAAGATGATAAAGTTAATTGATTTGGAATCTTTGTATTCTGATATTTTAGATGCAATAATGTTTGGTTATCAACCGATTGAAATTGTATGGTCTCGAGATAGAAAAGATAGATTATACTATCCGACAATATTTGACGCATTGCCTCAAGAATACTTCGAAATAAATAATACAGGGCAAATAAACTTAAAACGTAACTATTCAAACAAATTACAAGAAAATAAAAGTATTTCTGAATTAAAATTACTCAATATCAGGCACGAGTTCAACTATTCTAATCCTTATGGAACAGCACTATTGAGTAAATGTTATTGGTCGGTCAAATTCAAAAACGGTGGTATAAAACTTTGGGTCTCATTTATGGAAAAATATGGAATGCCATTGGTATTAGGTAAAATTAGACGTGGAGCGAGCTTTGAAGAGTCCGAAAAATTAGCTAATGAACTTTCTGATATGTGTGAAGATGCTGTAATTGTTACTCCAGATGATGTCGAAATACAATTACACGATGCTTCAAGAAGTAGCTCAACAGAACTATTTAATGAAATGATTAAGTTTTGTAATTCTGAAATATCAAAAGTGATACTTTCGCAAACACTAACTTCAGATGTAAGCACCGGCTCTTATGCAGCAAGTAAAACTCATAATGAAATTCGAAAAGATGTAATCAAAAAAGACGTAAAATTAATTGAAAAAACTATGAATAGAATCATTAGAATGTTTTACGAAGTGAACAAAAAAGCTTTTATGGACTTAAATACATTGCCTGAATTTTCATTAGTAATTAATGAATAAATGATAAATAGTCAATGATAAGGCGTAACCGATAAAAAATAAATGACAAAAAATATAATATAGAAAATAAACCTTATGAAAAATTAATGGAAAATCAAGAATTTAGTCTAAGTCAATTATCCGATTTTCCAGAGTTAAAATCCCCTATCGCATTCGCTGAGTATATAAGTAATGGCAGATGGAAGTCTGCTCCACATTTTGAGCTAATTAATTCAAAATTGCTACAAATATTAGATGGAGGGACAAATAAAATGATAGTTAATCTACCGCCACGACACGGAAAATCAGAACTAATTTCATTTTACTTTTTGGTTTGGTATTCATTCATTTATCCATATAATAATCTCATATTTGTAAGTTATAATCAAGGCATTGCCAAGTATTTTGGTAATAAAGTGATAAATCTAATTGAAGAGAAAGGCTCTAAATACGGAGTAATATTGAATAAAAGGTCAAAATCAAGTAAGGAATTTGTTATTGATAAATACGGAGGTACTTATTCATTTACTGGAATCGGTGGCACACTAACCGGCAAAGGAGCAAATTTAATTGTCATTGATGACCCGATAAAAAACAATCAAGATGCATTCAGCAAAACCAAAAGAGAAAATTTATGGGATTGGTATCAATCAACTTTATTTACCAGATTAGAACCAAATTCAAAACTATTATTAGTTATGACTCGTTGGCATCAAGATGATATTTGTGGGAGATTATTAGAAAAAATGGAGAAACAACCTCAAAACTGGGATTTACTCAAATTACCAATTTTAGCAAAAGAAAATGATTTGTTGAATAGAAAAAGTGGACAATTATTATGGGAAGGAAGATTTGAATTAAGTGAAATATTAGAAAGAAAAGAGACCTTAGGAGACTTTTGGTTTTCTGCATTGTACCAACAAGAGCCAAATATTTCCAATGGCGAAATATTCAAAAAGCAATATTTTAGATATTTTGAAATTGAATTTATCGAAGAAAAAAAGTATTTGATATTGAATAAAACATCAATAAATCAAAGAGTAATTAAATTAGACGATTGCAAAATATTTGTAACTATGGATTTGGCTATCAGCACCAAAACAAAAGCAGACTGGACTGTTTTATTAGTTTTTGCCGTTACAAAAGACAATGATATAATGATTTTGGATATAATCAGAGAGAAAGTCGAACCGATTGAACACATAAATTTAATTCAGCAATGTTATAATAAATACAAGCCAATATTGATAGGAATTGAAAAAGTACAGTATCAGACATCGTTAATCAAGGAAGGACTAAAAATTGGATTGCCGATAATGGAATTGATACCGAACGGAGAAAAGTGGGTAAGAGCTCTGCCAATGGGTGCAAGAATGCAGTCAGAAAAAGTATATTTCTTAAATACTGCGAAATGGTTAGCTTCTTTTGAAGATGAGTTGATGAGTTTCCCCAACGGTAATCATGATGACCAAGTAGATGCTTTTAGTTATATATCGCAAATAATTGACCCATCAAGACAATTATTTGAAAATAGAATTAGCAAGGTAAGGAAGCAGAAAATTAGTGATATTAATGGATTTGGATAGATAATCAAAAAAACATATAAAGATATAAAATATATAAAAAGACAAAAAAGATTAGATAAAAGAAAATACATAAATAAACTACATAAAAAAAGCCAACTTTGCAGTTGGCTTTTTTAGAATATTTCTAAGACTATTTTTAGAATATATAATCTAAATTATATAGATTTTTTCTTTGGTTTATCTGAACCTTTGATGTCAAAAATAATTTTATCAGCAATAGACTGAGCAATTTGTTTTTGCATGTGGTCACCACTTGTCATATATTCAGAGATAGCCGCCTCAACTCTTTCTTTAACTATTCTAGAAGTATCACCAACCAAAGCAGTTGCCATTTGGTGAATATCACTTTGTTGACCTCTAAGAGTTTCTAATTGACTTCTATTAGCATCTTCCATTTTCTTCATTAATTTATCCATACGTTCTTCTTCTTCTGTGTAGAAGATTGTTATCGCCATCAAAGAAAGTAGAGTAAATTCTAAAAGAATGGCAAATAAGATTAAAGAAGGTTTGTTCGCAGGGATAAACTTAAGACCTCTAATACCAACCGCAATGATAAGTACAGCGGCACCAGCATAAGCAAGTCCAGTAACATTATTTGAGTATTTTTCAGAGAAATGGTGAGCCAAATATAACCTAAGACCAGCACCGATTTTTAAGTGATTAGATTTCCAAGCAATACCATCTCTGGTATCAACAATTTCACTTAAAACAAACTCAGAGAAGAATTCTTTTACTCTTGTATAGATTACCGAATTTCTAAATAAAACTAAATCTGTTTCATCATCGAATAAATCACTGAAAGTTATTAAACCTCTTTTTGAAGTTAATTCAGTTTCAGTTGTTGTTCTTGCCCAGATTGTTTTAAAGATTTTTTCAGCATCTTCTCTATCGTAATCCTTGAGTTTATTATCCGGCAAGGTGAGTATATTTACAACCTCATCGGTGAAACCTGTTTGAAGTCTGATTTTTACTTTTGTATGTTCTACTTGATTTTCGAATAAGGCAGCCATAATACCAATACTTGATGGGAATACAATTGTAAGAATAATTGTAATTACGCCCGCAAGTACCAAAGCTAAGATAGTAAATCCTACATAAGGCTCTAAAATAATCGCATCTTCACCTAATTTTGGAGTTTTTACATAAAACTCAGAGGCAGTTTTGATATAACCGTTATCTTTTGCATTTCTAACTTTAAATGTAAAGTCAAATACATATTCAGTGTTTACAGCTGCTTTAGTTATATTTCCTTTTACAATAGAAACTACTGGTGTGTATCCTTCACCTATTTTATTGATTCCCAAGTTAGCTGCTTCTGATGTTTTTACAGCAGCAAATACTAACCCTTCATCTTCAAAATGTGCAAAAGGAGCTTTTGCTAACTGATCTGGTAACGGTTGAAATAAAGGAACAACGAAACCAGCTATTGCATTTGGTACAACATATACGAATGAAACTACTGAAAGTCCGCCCAATAAAATTAAAAATACAAGTATTTGTACTATACCTATTTTTACGTGATCTTTTCCTGATCCTGACATATTTTAAAACCTCTAAAATTAATTAATTTTTATATATTTTTTGTTAATTTATTTATAAGATCAAATTAAAGTGAATTAATTTCAAATTATTTTGTAACAATGTTTGCGAATTATGAGTTAATTACAAATATAATACATTAAATTTTAATAAAATCATTTTAACTATACGATTCTTTCAATATTTTTTTAAAATGTTCATAGAATTAAAATGTAATATACATAAAATTTATTTTTTATCAAGTTTAAATTTAATATTTTGACTAAAAAATCAATATTTTTTTTAATATTTTGTTAAATTCTTTAAATTATTAGAAAATACTACCTAAAACAAAAAAAATAGAATTTAAATTTAAACTATACACAACTATTTGCAAAGCAAATAATTGATTAATCACTGACTATTATTTGACTAATATTTTGAATAATTTCAAAAGAACAAATAATTACAATTCAAATAAATTTGGTCAACATCGTCTTCCGAACTATACAATCAATTAAGTTCTCTGAATTTTGCAATAAATAAAGATTATTTACCAATTATTGATAAAAAAAAGTTTACTAAATGCTAATGAATTAAATGTTGATGAAATTCCATATCGAAAATATATATTTTCTGAATATTCAACCTGGTACAATAAGGGGTACAGGCTTTCTGTCATATATATTAGCAACAAAACACCACAGAACTCATATTCATATTACCTCATTCCCTCCGAATTTATAGACTAATCAAAGCGAATTCGCTGTAAAACCGCTATTTTAATAGCAATCGGAAGAAAAATCAGAAAAATAATTGGAAAAAATCAATAATATATTATAACTATATTAACAATATATTAATCAAAAATAAGTTAAATAATAAAGTTAATATCGTTTGATATTTATTTATACTATATTTACACACTTAAAATAAATTAGTTACAATTATTAATAATCTTAATCTTGAATTTATTACTAAACTTATTACCAAAAATATTACTGAATTTATATTATAAACTAATAAATAAAAGTTAACCCAGGTATATATAAGCTAATTCAAGACAAATTACGTAAAATTAATATTTAAACTTAAAAATAAAAACTAAAATTTAAAAGAGGATAAAATGAATAAAGTTATTAAAAATTATCACCCAAGCCAAGAAATATCAGCTCTAAACACGCACACAGAGTTAGGTAAACACATATTAGTTGATGGATTTCCATTTGTTTTGGATATGCACAAATCTCAAGGTGCGAATATTTATGATGAAATGACTGGCAAAAGATTTCTAGATTTTTTCACTTGCTTTTCATCTATTCCTGTTGGAATTAACCACCCCAAAATGCACACAGATGAATTTATCAGATACATCGGTGAATTATCACTAAACAAGCCATCAAATTCTGATATTTATACGACAGAATACGCAACTTTTGTAAAAACTTTATTTAAATATGCTATTCCTGAAGGATTCAAATATTCGTTTTTCATCGAAGGTGGTGGATTAGCAATTGAAAATGCTCTAAAAACTGCTATGGATTGGAAAGTTAGAAAAAATTGGCTAAAAGGATTCACTACCGAAAAAGGTACAAAAATTCTACACTTTAAGCAAGCTTTCCACGGCAGAACAGGCTATACAATGTCATTGACAAATACTGATATAGTCAAAACTGCACTATTCCCTAAGTTTGATTGGCCCAGAGTTACAAATCCAAAAGTAACATTTCCATTGACTGAAGAAAATATTGCAAAAGTAATTGAATTAGAAAAACAATCTTTGGCTGAAATAAAAACCGCATTTATTAATCACAAAGACGATATCGCAGCCATAATTTTGGAACCAATCCAAGGCGAGGGCGGAGATAACCATTTTAGAAATGAATTCTTGCAAGAACTAAGAAAAATCGCAGATGAGAATGAAGCTCTTTTGATTTTTGATGAAGTGCAAACTGGTGTTGGACCAACAGGTACTTTCTGGGCTTTCGAACAAATGGAAGTAAAGCCAGATATATTTGCCTTTGGTAAAAAAATGCAAGTATGTGGTATTATTGTAAGTGATAGAATTGATGATATCGAAGATAATGTATTCAAAAAATCAAGTAGAATCAACTCAACTTGGGGTGGCGGTTTGGCTGATATGATTAGAGCCACAAAATATATCGAAATCATCTATGAAGAAAATATGTTAGCAAATGCCAAAACAGTCGGAACTCATTTGCAAAATAAATTACAAGAAGTGAGTGAAACTTTTGATGGGATAATCTCAAACCCAAGAGGTAGAGGTTTATTCCGTGCTTTTGATATTCAAAAAGACAAAAGAAAAGCTTTCTTAGATAATTGCTACAAAAATGGATTAATTATATTGGGTTCTGGAGAACAATCTGTAAGATTTAGACCGGCACTAAACTTGACTATCGACCAGGTAAACGAAGGAGTCGAAATCATTACAAAGTCACTCAAAGAAATATAAATCAAAGATATTTTTCTTTATAATTATTTATAAAATATTAGAACAACGGGTTGCAACCCCTTGTTCTTTTTTTTGTCTTTACTATTATCAACCCTAGGGTTAACCCTACGGTTGATAATAGTACATCGATATTATCTTTGTAAGCAATAAAAAAAAATACCCTACAAATGCAGAGTATTTTTAAAAGTCAATTTGGTTAAATATTATAGTCATTTAACATTTAATTCTTAATTATTTTTAACTTATTTATCTTCTATCGCCCAATAATCTTAGTAAAAATATAAATAAATTTATAAAGTCAAGATATAATCTTAATGCCGCTATTATAGAAGTCTTTTTGGCAACTTCCTCACCGGAAGCTGCTGATAAATACATTTCTTTGATTTTTTGAGTATCATAAGCAGTCAAACCTGCGAATATCAACACACCCAAAAACGATATTGTTGTATAAAGCAAACTACTTTGCATAAATATATTTACAATTGAGGCTATAATAATACCAACTAAGCCCATAAACATAAAATTACCAACGCCAGACAAGTCTTTTTTTGTAAAATAACCAAAGGCACTCAATGCACCAAAACTTGCCGCAGTTATGAAAAATACGCTTGAAATAGACTCAAGTGTATATACAGCCAAAAGTGTAGATAAAACTATACCTTGTAAAAATGAATAACCAATGAATAAAAATGAAGCCGTAGTAGAAGACATCGTTTCTATTTTTGCTGAAAGATACCAAACCATACCTATCAATGCAAAAAATAAAAGATATATCATTCCACCCAATTGGTAAACCAAACCGCTATCATATACAAAATACGATGTAATACCAGTGATAGTTAATCCGCCAAACATCCAGCCATACACCTTAGACATAAAGGCATATTGGGCTTTATTAATTTTATTTACTGCATCTGAGACTTGCGAATGATTATTATTCAAAAAGTCATTTTGATTAGAACTTCCAAACATTTTAAATTTCCTTTTATTAATTATTAGTTAATAATACGTATATATAACACAAAAGTTTTAATTCAAATTTGCTTTTAATTCATTTACATTTTTAATTAAACTTTGTGTAATATCTTCAATTTTTAAAACCTCTGATTTTATTCCAGAATTAATAACTGCATTTGGCATCGATGGTGCTACAGCAGTTGTTGGGTCTTGTACATAGACCCTACCGCCAGACTTGACAATATAATCAGCACCAACAACACTATCTTTACCCAAACCAGTAAGACAAACACCAATACAAAACTGACCATAAGCATCTGCCATTGAGACAAATAAAGGGTCAGCGGCTGGTCTTACAAAGTTTTCTTTTGGACCATCATCTAAAATAATTTTATAATCAGGAGTGATTTTAATATGATGATCGCCAGGGGCTACATAGATTACACCTTTTTGGATTACATCATTATTTTGAGCTAATTTTACTTCTAAGTTTGTATCTCTTCCAAGTCTTTGAGCAAAAGTCTCTAACATCCACGGTGGACCGTGTTGTACAATAAAGATAGGTGCATCTAAATCTGAAGGCAAATCTTTGAGTAATGATATTAAAGTCGGAGGTCCTCCTGTGCTGGTTGCAATTGCAATAGCAGGAGTTTTCGGTTTTAAATTTCTTTTACTTTTAGAAACATTAGTTTTGATTTCTACAGTTGTATGGATTATTTTGTTAATTCCATCAGAAACCCTAGTAGCAAAATCATTTACATCTATGGGCTTTGCAATATAATCATCAGCACCAGACTCTAATGCATAATTTTTGGCACTATCTGTAACTAATGCAGTAACCATAATTATATAAGGAATTGGAGAAACAGTTTCTCTAATTCTTCTAATTAATTCTATACCGTCAATTTGTGGCATCATCCAATCTGTAACCACACATTCAAATTTTTGTGTTTTGAGTGCATTTAATGCTTCGGTAGCAGTTGAGCACATTGTTACATTAAAATTTATCTTGCTCAGTAGTCTTTTCATCAGGATGGAATTAGTCAACTCATCATCAACAACCAAAACATTATATATGTCAGACATAAATGAACCTATGTTAAACTAATTTATATAAATAGAAAATAAAGATTATAAGAATAAAATAATTATTTTTTAATTTCCAAACTTTTCTAAAATAAGGAAAATTATGTTAATAACATTATTAAAATATAAAAAAATTAAAATACAAGTTAAAATACTTGAATTATGGATAAATTCTTGTAATCATTCTAGGAATTGGAATAACTTCTCTAATATGTTTGGCTCCCGTTATCCATTTCACAGTTCTCTCTACTCCCATACCAAATCCGCTATGAGGTACAGAACCGTATTTACGTAAGTCAAGATACCATTGGAAATCATCAAGTGGTAATTCTTCGTGTTCAATTCTTTGTCTCAATAATTCGTAGTCGTCTTCCCTCTGACTTCCACCAATTAGTTCCCCTGCTCTTTCTGGACCCAACATATCCATAGCTCTAACTACTTTTGGATTGTCTGGATTGCGTTTCATATAGAATGCTTTTACTTCAGTTGGATAGTCATAAATAAAGCAAGGTT
>JBDNHS010000013.1:0-13391 GCA_041688685.1 Kapaibacterium sp. (SeqCode) | reverse complement strand
GTAATGAAAATGAAGAGAGTGAATCCAAATATGGTCCGCCAATATTTTTGAAAAGAGAATTAAAAGAAATTAAAGAAAAAATTGATAATAATGACTTTAAAAATTTAATTGTACCACACGAAACGCACCAAAATCTATTTACTCCAATACCCAAAAAAGTTGCAAGAGTTGATGGTAAAATATTTGGTTTGTATGAAAATAACAAAGAATGTACTATTGCATCTGCATTTGCTGATTGGCCCCCAGATGATAATCAACCTGCTTGGGAAGATGTTGCATATCTTCGTTTATACGAAAATCATAAATTTAATTATGTAGCGTATAATACTGTCAGAATGTATGATAATGAATTAGCTAAAGAAGAAAATGAAGTAAAAGAACTATGGAATACTGTTTCAGAAATTATACCCCATTATATAAAAAAATATGATATTGATGGTGCAATGATTGATATGGGACACGCATTACCAGAAAAGCTAAGAAATCAAATCATTAATTCTGCAAGGTATATCAAAAGTAATTTTATCTTTTGGGAAGAGAATTTTAATATTTCATATAAATCTGTTAAAGATGGCTATAATGCCACACTCGGTTATTTTTTCTTAGATGCTCAAATTAATTATAAAGTTAAAGAAATTATTAATAAAGTGTGTAATAAGGAATTTGAACAGAATTTCTTTTTAACATCTGAAAACCATAATACTATCAGAAGTGCATATCGCAATCAAAATGAATTAGTTAGTGATTCAAACAATATTGATAATAGTAATGATAATAATGATGATATAAATAAAAACAACTTATATTCAAAATTCATATATACTATTACTAACTTTTTGCCACAAATAAACTTTATTTATAATGGGTTTGAATTAGGTGAGATGAATCCAACAAATACGGGTCTGGGATTTAATGATAAACAAATATTAGAATTTAGAAACTTTGACTTACCCTTATTTAATTCTGGAAAATTAAATTGGCAAGAAATAGACTGCAATTTCAGTCATAAACAAAATGATAATTATCAATTAAATATTCAAAATTGTTCAATATTAGAATTTATTTACTTCATTAATGATAAATTAAATAGTACTAAAAATAAATTTGATAATACTAATGAAAATACCACTGAATATAATACTTTGGACAATTACTTAAGTTATCCAAACTCTTTAATTTATATAGAAAATATTATTAAAAATGAGTTCCAAACAAAAAAACTACTATTTATTGGTAATTTCCAAAATGATAAACAAATATATAATTTGAAATTAAATGATTTAATTTCGTTTAGAGAAAAGCTAGAAAATTTGACATCACTAAATAAAATATTCAAAAAATATAGTATATTAGCAGGAAATGATATTGTAGATTTGGTTAATAAATTTGAATTGATAAATTCTGAAGAAAATCTAGAAAATATTTCTAATTTAGAAAATATATTTGTTGAAGCTCCACTAAATCCTTTTGAATTTATTATTTTGGTTATGGAAGAATAATATTTACTATTTATAAATTTAGATTTTATAATTTAATTGTCGTATGAATAAATACTCTGCTTTACACAAGTTTTCTTTTTATTGGGGAATATTTTGGACTGGTGCAAGTCTATTGACCTATTTTGATAAAAGTGACTCAAATATACTTGTTCAGATGCTTTTTATAGGTATTATTCCATTGGTGTACGGGTATAATAAAAAAAGAAAATTTGAAAATGACCAAAAAAATCAATTAGTTCCAGGTTTGAATTATTCTGATATCGAAAATAAAATTTTATTATTATCTACAAAAGATGATTATTCGCTAAATCCTACAGAAGTTTCGATTAATCTAAACTTGGACTATAATAAAGCAAGTGAGGTACTTAATTTAATGGTGCAAAAAGGGATATTATCAGTTGAAGAAACTAACTTTGGAACAGTAGTTTATTACAATAAAGATTATTCAAATGAATTTGAATTACATAAGAAAAAAATCTAAAATAAAGAACAAAACAAAATGAACAAATATTTTCCAAGAAATTTACAAGAAATATTGCTAATCCTAAATAATGATTTTGAATTCACTGTAATTGGTAATTCAGATTTAGTAATTAATAATTTTAATAGAATTGATTTAGCTGCTCAAAATGAAATTACTTTCTATTCTGATGACAAATATGAAGAAAATTTGAAAGAAACGAAAAGTATTGTAATAATTTCAAAAGCTAATTATGATAAATTCCAAGCCAAATCAAAAGATAATATTTCTGATGAGATTAATCTTGATAAAATTAATCTTGAAGATAGAACATTTATTCTTTTAGATAATCCATATAAAGCAATTGTAAGGTTGAGTATATTTATTGACAAGTATAATAAACTATATTTTGAGACACAAAAAACTAATACGGAACAAAATAGAAGTGTTGGCTTAAATACCCAAATTGCTTCAAATGTAATTTTAGAATTTAACACTGCAATTGGTAATAATACTATAATTTACCCAAATTGTTATATCGGAAATGGGGTAACAATAGGTGATGATTGCATAATTTACCCAAATGTTACAATTATGGCTGATACTAAAATAGGTAAGAATGTAATAATTCATTCAGGTGCAGTTATTGGTTCAGATGGGTTTGGATATTACGAAGACAATAATAAATATAACAAAATTCCACAAATTGGTAATGTTGTAATTGACGAAAATGTCGAAATTGGAGCTAATACTACTATTGATAGATCATTTATTGGAAGTACGCAAATTCATAAGGGAGTAAAGATAGACAACTTAGTGCAAATTGGTCATAATTGCGTAATTGGTGAAGATAGTGCAATGGCAGCACAAGTAGGAATCGCTGGTAGTGTTAACATTGGCAAACGCGTCAAATTAGGTGGTCAAGTTGGATTGGCGGGACATTTGGATATAGTCGATGACGTTATTATCATTGCTCAATCAGGAGTATCTAAATCAATTTTAGAAAAAGGTACTTATTTTGGCTCTCCTATAAAAGAAGCTGGCAAGGCTTTTAGAATTGAAGCAATATTGAGAAATCTTCCAGATTTAAGTAAAGAAATCAAAAACATTTCATTGAGGGTAAAAAAAATGGAAGAAAAAGGCTAAATAAAATTTGTGTTAAAATTTATTGATTATAATAAACTTAGGTTTATTTATCATATTTAATATTAACTTATTAACAATGTTTATGTTATTTTAACGGTATTTAGTTATCTTTGTAAATAAATAATAGACAAATCAAACTAATTCATTTTTAGAATGGAAAAACAAACAACAATATCGCAGACTGTGACCTTAGAGGGAATAGGCTTACATACAGGAAACTTAAGTAAAATTACTTTTTTACCTGCACCAGCTAATTATGGTTATGTTTTTGTAAGAAATGACTTAGATATACCTGTTGAAATCCCTGCATTAGTTGACTATGTAACAGATTTGTCAAGAGGTACTACACTTGGCATAAATGGTGTGAATGTCCATACAGTAGAACACGTTTTGGCTGCATTAGTCGGTTTGAAAATCGATAATTGTAGAATGGAACTAACTTCGAATGAACCACCTGTGATAGATGGTAGCTCCATAGAATATGTACATATTCTTAAAAGTGCTGGTATCACAACATTAGATGCTAATAGAAACTATTTTGAAATTGATGAAAATATTAGATTTACGAATGAAGAAACTGGCGTAGATATAGTTGCATTACCACACGATTCTTATAGACTAACTGTGATGGTTGATTATGATAATCCTGCTTTAGGTAGCCAACATACTGGATTATTTGATTTTGAAAAAGAATTTGAAACTGAATTTGCTCCTGCAAGAACTTTTTGTTTTTTGACAGAAGTACAAAATTTACATAAAAATGGTTTGATTAAAGGCGGAAGTTTAGATTCGGCAATTGTAATTGTTGATAAAGAAACTAACGAAGAAGAATTAACTGAAATTAAAGATATATTCAAATTAGACAAAAATCCTGAAGCAGGGATTAATGGAATTTTGGATAATAGAGAATTAAGATTCAAAAATGAACCTGCTAGACATAAATTATTAGATATGATAGGGGATTTGGCTTTGATAGGAGTGCCAATCAAAGGACAAATTTTAGCTGTGAGACCTGGTCACAAAAGTAATTTCGAATTTGCCAAAAAAATTCGTGAATCTTATCTTAAAAAGAAAAGACAAAAAATTTATGATTATAAAGTTACTGACAAAATAGTTTATGATGTAAATCAAATTATGGACATTCTACCTCATAGATACCCATTTTTGATGATTGATAAAATTATTGAATACGATCCAGCAACAAAGACTATCATTGGCTACAAAAATGTTACTATTGGAGAGCAATTTTTTCAAGGACATTTCCCTGGTAAGCCAATTATGCCTGGGGTTTTATTACTTGAAGCTATGGCTCAAACAGGTGGAATTTTGATTTTGAAGTCGCAAGGCGAAGAGTATGTAAAAGGCAAAATTGCTTTCTTTATGAGTATCACTCACGCCAAATTTAGAAGACCTGTTACACCTGGTGACCAAGTATTTTTTGAAGTGAAATTAATACACAAAAAAATGAATGCTTTTAGTTTTGACGCTAAAGCAATTGTTTTGGGTAAAGTTGTTGCTGAGGCAGAATTACAGGCTGCACTTGTAGAAAAATAATAAAAATAAATTTACAAATTAATAGTAATTTATTTAATATTATTAATATGATAATTTATTACCTAAAAAAGTGTTAAGACCAAAAAGTTAAAAAGAAAGTTAGATAAGGCTACTATAAAATGATTCATCAAACTGCAATAATTTCTAAAAAAGCACATATCGGTTCAAATGTAAAAGTCGGACCATTTTCAATTATAGAAGAAGATGTTATTATTGGTAACGATTCAGAAATATCCTCGCATTGTGTAATAGCAAATGGCTCTCGCTTAGGTGAAAGGGTCAAAGTTTCTGCTGGAGCAGTGATTGGTACTGCACCACAAGATTTGAAATACAACAATGAAGTTACCTATGCTTTTATTGGTGATGATACTGTTGTTAGAGAATATGCCACAATTAATAAAGGTACTGTCTCTACCGGCAAAACTGTCGTAGGTAAAAATACACTTATTATGACCTATTGCCATATTGCGCACGATTGTGTCGTTGGCGATAATGTTGTTATATCTAATGTATCACAATTAGCAGGGCACGTAAAAATCGAAGATTGGGTTGTTCTGGGAGGAATGGCAAAAATAACTCAATTCTGTACAGTCGGCAAACATGCTATGATTGGTGCAGATGTAAAAGTTGTAAAAGATATTGCTCCTTTCACTTTAATTGGTAGAATACCCGCACAAGTCGAAACTATAAATAAAGTTGGACTTAGAAGAAGAGGTTTTGAAAAAGAAACTATTGAAGCAATTGAAAATTTCTATGATATTCTTTTATTTTCTGGATTTAATAATAGAGATGGAATGAATAAATATCTAAAAGATAATCCAAATCCTCTCGCTGATGTTCAAGACTGCATAAATTTTATCAAAAATTCTACTCGCGGTATTCACAGATAATTAGAAATTTCATAAAGATTACAAAAAAGGTTACAATCGTAATCTTTTTTTTTGCATTTAATCAAATTCATATTCTTTAAATGTTATTAATATTCTTTAAATGTTAGATTTCAATTTATTTAGGTATTAATTTAAGTTTATAAATTATACAATATTCAAATAATTAAAATTTAAATTATAATGATTAAAATTAATAATATTTCTACAAAAATCACTACAAAAATATCTGCTAAAAAAATCAATCCAAAATTATTTATTGCAATATTTTGTTTCCTCGCTTTATATTCTACAAATTTTGCTATTGCAAATATTTCTGGCGTTGTTTATGACAAATCAGACAATTCACCAATATCTGGGATAAAAGTACAGATTAAAAATGATAAAAGTAAAACTTTTACAAATCAAAAAGGTGAATTTAGAATTTAAACTAAAAACGAAAAAGTATTATTACTTTTTTCTTCACTTCTATGGAAAGATTTAGAAATTAGCACTGACAACAATACTTCTGACTTAAAGGTATTTATGGATGCTGCTACCATTAATTCAAACGAAGTATTAGTTTATGGTGCATCAAGAAGAAAAGAAAAAATCACACAAGCTCCCGCAGCCGTTTCAGTTGTACAATTAAAAGATATTGAAAAAGCTGTCTCACACGGACAAATCGCAAGAACATTAGATAAATTCCCTGGGGTCAATGTGGTACAATCAGGTATGAATGACTTTAATGTTAATATGCGTGGATTCAATAATTCAATTAATAGACGTGTATTAGTTTTAGTCGATGGACGAGACCCATCGACACCACTATTAAATTTAGTTGAATGGAACTCATTGCAAAGTAATTTGGGTGATGTAAATAACATTGAGGTAGTAAGAGGTCCTGGTTCGGCTTTATACGGTATAAATGCTTATAATGGTGTAATTAATATTACTACATCTGCACCTCAAGATATTCAGGGTACAAAAGTATCTACTACTTTGGGTGAGTTTAATTTGTTTAGAGGTGATATTCGTAATGCTGGGAAAATATCAGACAATTTATTTTATAAAGCAAATGTAGGATACTCAAGACAAGACCAACCTTGGGTTTCTTCAAGAGATACAAGAGCAACTTATATTAGAGATGCAAATGGAGTTATAATTGACTCTACTTTTGGCAGTTTGGAATATAGTGGATTAGCCCCAGATGTCAAAGGTAATAGAGCCGGTTTTGGTAATATTCAAAATATTGATTCGCTTATAAAAGAAAACAATACTGCAACAAATTTATTTGCTACTGGTAGATTAGATTATATTCTTGATGAAGAGAATACTACCTTAGTTACTGAAATGGGTTATTCGAGATATGGCGGTGAATATTTCGTTAATCAAACTGGTAGAATTTTAATTCCAGATGTCGAAAAGCCCTTTGCAAGAATTGCCTTAAATTCAGACAATTTTAACGTTCAAGCTCACTGGAATAGACGTAATACAATTGCACCACAAGTAGTAATGAATGCATCAGCTTCGAGCGCCGAAAGGTCAGATGTTTATGTAGTCGATGCACAATGGAATGAAGCATATTTTGATAATACTTTTAAAGTGATTTTGGGTGCTTCACACGAGTACCACGATGTAAATACATCTATAATTGGAGCATTACCTTTATTATCTCCTGATGGACTTCACAACAATTTTAGTGGTGTTTATAGTCAATTAGAGTACGATGTATTAAGTAATCTAAAATTTGTGGGTGCTGCTCGTTTTGATAGATCTACATTTTTTGAAAATCAGTTTTCTCCAAAATTAGCAGTAGTTTGGACTCCAATCGAAAATCATACTTTTAGAGGGACTATAAATCGTTCATTCTTACGTCCAAGTTATGGAGATAAATTCAGACGTTCACCCGCTGGAGCTCCTATAACAATTGGATTAATTGACAGTGCAATCGCTCAACAATTCGGAGTAGAAAGAATTACTAATTCTAATACTGTTTCCTCTTGGAACTTAGGTAATCCAAATGTAAATGTTGAGTCTGCCGTTTCTTACGAAATTGGCTACAAAGGTATAATTAATAAAGACTTATTCATTACTGTTGATGCCTATGTAAATAGAAGACAAAATTTTATTTCTAATCCTTTGGGTAGTTTGGCACCTAATGTTTATTCAAACATTAAATACAAAAATGCAGATGGAAGTATTAATCAAGAAGCAAATGATACTTTAAGAAATCGCCTAAGATCAATAAATCCATTGTTATTTGATAGATTAGCTATTGACCCTGTTACTGGTAATGTAGCTTCAATAGTAACTGTTACAAACATTGGATTAGTTACAGAATATGGATTGGAGTTTGGTGCTAATTATTATATTTCTGATGAGTTATTATTTAATGCAAGTTATTCTTATTTAGATGTAAAAATTGAAGATAATACTCTTCAATCTGGAAATAATACTATAATAAATAAAATCCTACCAAATACAAGCAGACATAGAATGAATTTTGGGGCTACTTATGAAGAAAAAAATGCTTCTACACCTTGGGATATTGGAATGAATGTTCGTGGTGTTCAAAAGTTTAATTGGATTGCAGGAACTGTTGAGGGAATAGTACCTGAATATTGGGTAGTTGATTTGAATGCAAATGTAAAAATTTCTGAATCTGTGAAAATTGGACTAAATGTATTTAACTTATTAGATAGAAGACATTATCAGATATTTGGTGGTACATTTTTACAACGAAACGCAAGTCTAAGATTAGGTTATGACTTTTAAGAAATGGTAAATTGTTAGTGGTTAATAGTGAATGGTAAATTGCAATACCAAATTGTCATCAACCGTAGAGTTAACCCTACGGTCAATTAATTTTTTTTGATTAATTTTTTGATTAATTTTGTGGAGGCATTTATTTAATGTCTCCATTTTGTTTTTAAAAAATACTTATGAAAAATACTAAACTTCGAAATTTATTTATACTGCTTGGTAGCACTCTGTCTGTATTGCAAGGTGCAATTGTAGCTCCAGCTCTACCAAAGATTTCAGAACATTTTGCTGGAATTGAAAATATTGAATTTTTATCCAAATTAATATTAGCGATTTCTCCATTATTTTTAGCTTTGTTTTCACCATTTGCTGGCAATTTATTAGAAAAATATGGTCGTAAAAGAGTATTAATTATCGCAAGTATTTTGTACGCCTTTGCTGGTACTACAGGATTTTATTTGGATAATATTTATTTAATTTTAGTCGGCAGAGCATTATTAGGTATGACAATATCTGCTTTGATGTCCGGCTTTATAGTTGTTTTGGGTGATTTATACAAAGATGATGAGCTTAACAAATATATGGGAATCCAAGGTGCTTTAATGAGCTTTGGTGGTATGTTGTTTTTGATTATAGGTGGTTTCCTTGCTGAAATTAGTTGGAACTTACCATTCATTGGATACTTATTTTCATTAGTTATAGCAGTTGGTTTATTATTCTTTTTAGATGAAACTAAACCAAATAATACAACAGAGATTAAAAATAAACCATCAAAAATAGATTTGAATAAAGATTTAATAATGCTAAATGTAATGGCATTTTGCGTAATGGCAATATACTTGATGATACCCACACAATTACCATTTTTATTAGTTAAATTATTTAGCTTGTCTAATAAAGAGATTGGAGGTTATTTGGCATTATGGATATTTTCATCTTCTTTGGCAAGTATCTCTTATTCAAAAGTTAGAAAATTATTATCAATCAAACAAATTTATATGTTTGGATTTTTGATTTGGTCAATAGGTTACTTGATTTTATTCTCAAGTAATTCAATAATGATGATTTTAATTGGCTTGTTTTTCTCTGGAGTAGGCAATGGGTATGTAATTCCAAATCTTAAAACTGAATTATTAGAAAAAGTGTCAGAATTCCAAAGGGGAAAACAATCAGGATTATTTACAGCAAGTTTATATTTTGGACAGTTCTTTTCTCCGATATTAATCCAACCAATAATTAAATCTTTTAATATCCAGTTCCCATTTTTAATTATTAGTATAATACTAATTTTATTTACGCTTTTATATTTCTTTTTGAATAAAAAAGCAGTAAATAACAATTTTAATAAATAATTATAAAACAACACAAATTTACAATTTGAAGACTATGCCAATTGATACATTCGGAAGAATTAAATCATTGGGAGTATATCCAGTAATTCCATAAACTAAACCAGCTCTAATCATTAAAAAATATAGTTTTAGGTCATAACTTGCACCAATCAAAGTTGCACTACTTCCACGACCACCGCCCCAACCAGGAACAGTTATAAGCCCTGAAGTTAAACTAAAATTATGTTCAATATTATTAGTAACAGGGAAATTCCAATAATAATCTAACATTATACCTCCTGCTATAATTATAGAAAACAATGTTGCTCTGAAACCTGAGGATTCAAAAAACATATTATCATAACTATAATATAAAAAAAGATATCATACTCCAATACCAAGCATACTCCTTCTATTATTATCAATTAAAGTATCAAGCAAAGGAATATGCTCATCAATTTTGATTACATCACTTATATTTAATTTAATAGATTTTTCATTTTAAAAAATTGTACAAAAATTTGGTTGAATTTCAGTTGTAGCAACATTACTTAATATATCAGTAAGTGTTTGAATATCTAATGAAACTTTAATTCTACGTTTGATTAAAGTTCTTCTAATAGTATCTATTTTTCCATTCAAATATTGTACTTCGATAAAGTCATTTTATCAATTTGTTTGGGAATACAAATAAACTTATTCCCCTTTTTCATTACAATCTTAGTTTGTGAATAGGAATAATTGCTAAAACAATAAGAAATCCCAATAAAGCGTAACTGTAAATTAAAAAAGATTTAATCAGATTCTTGTGAATTTTTGAAGCCATATTTGTTATAAATTAAAATTCAAAAAAATAAATTACGATTATTTTTGAATTAACAATATAAACAAATAAAAAAAGCCATCTCTTGTGAGACGGCTTTTTTGTTTCTGCTCCGAAGCAGGGACTTGAACCCCGGACCCTATGATTAACAGTCATATGCTCTAACCAACTGAGCTACTTCGGAATTGTGTTTTCCATTTATATCAGTTCAACTAATTATCAAAATTAATTTATCAATATCATATTTAAAACGTTTACAAATTTAAGTAAAATTTGAATACTATGCAAATGAAAAAAAAAATATTTTTATAATTATTGAAAAAATATTAAATATATTACCAAAAACAAACAGAAATTATTCGTTTAAAACTTAATTAAATTATTTATTTTTATTTAGTTAAATTGATTTTATAGATGAGTAAAATATGAAAAAAAATATTTATAATTTTATTGAATATTTTTTTCTCTAACTAAAAAAAACGAATATAATTAGATAAAAAGTAAAAAATGACTATTGAAAATTCTGAAGCTATTATTTTGAACGGTATAAAATATGGTGATAGTAGTAAAATTTTAAGAGTTCTAACCAGAAATAATGGTAAATTATCTTTGATTGCGAAAGGAGCTTATCGAAAAAATAATAAATTTGGTGCCTCAATCGAACCATCTACAATTAGTAACATAATTTTCTATTTCAAAAATAATAGAGACTTGCAACAACTTACTGAAAGTAGTTTTGAATATAAATACAAAAATGTATTCAAAGAAATTGAAAGAATTTGTACAAATTATCTAATTCTCGAATTTTTGGACTTTACTCAAAAAAAAGATTATATCAATCATAAAGTTTTTGATATTGCAAAATATTATCTTATCCAAAACGACAAAAAAGAAGTTAATACTTTCATAAATTTGAGTCTATTTTTAATTGATTTGGTGGATACTTTAGGATATAAAATTAACTTAACATCTATCAATTATTATATAAAAATTAATAATATCAAAAATGGAAAAATGATACTAAATTTAGAAGATTTGAATCCTTTAAAAAATAATTACGATAATAAAATAAAAAGTATTAAATTAGACATTGAAACTATTACATATTTACAATTATTAGAAAATATTCGTCTAAAAAATAAATCTTACAATTTAGAAAACTTAGACAATTTAGAAAACTTAGAAAATAAAATACCTGTTAATTCAATGATTCAAAATATATTAAGTATAGAAAATCAAGAAGTTCAAACTAAAGAATCTCTTCCAAACGAGGAAGTACCTCTGGTCAGTAACTTGTCCAACATTTCCGACCAATTAGACGGTCATTATTATGAAAAAAAAATATTTCATAAGCATTTAGACTTTTTCGCCGATTATATTTCTTTTCATTTGGATAATAGAATATATTTAAAATCACTTAAATTATTAAATTATTAAGGTATAATGATGGTTGGTGATATAATATTAACATTATTTTTTGTTTTTCTCAATGGATTTTTCGTTGCTGCGGAATTTGCAATCGTCAAAGTTAGGCATTCACAAGTTGAGCTTAGGTCAAGAGAGGGAAACAATTTAGCTAAGATAACTCTCAACATTTTAAATAATTTAGATTCGTATTTATCTGCTACACAATTAGGTATAACCCTCGCTTCATTAGGCTTGGGTTGGATTGGGGAAAGCGTAGTGAGTTCTATTATTATTGCTACTCTAAAATATTTCGGTATAGAAATTGACCCAGCAAATGTACATAAAATTGCTCTTCCACTTGCATTTATTACAATTACAATTTTACATATTGTTTTTGGGGAATTAGCTCCCAAAACAGTTGCAATCCAAAGACCTGAACAAACATCGTATTTTATTAGTATTCCAATGGTGATATTTTTCACCATATTTAAGCCGTTTATTTGGTTATTAAATGGATTTGCTAATCGAATTGTGAAATTGTTAGGATTTAAAAGTCTTTCAGGTGAAGCAGAGTCACATACTTCTGCCGAAATTCGCTACCTCATTCAAGAAAGTAACGAACTTAGTGGCTTTACTGAAGAAGACAAAGAAATGTTGGAGAATATCTTCGAGTTTTCTGAAACTCCAATTAGAAAAATTATGGTGCCAAGAAGTAAAATGGTTGCAATCGAACAAAGTATGAAGCTAAACGACATTGTTGATTTGGTGATTACTGAGGGTTATTCTCGGTTACCTATTTACAGCAAAACTATTGATAATATCATTGGAGTAATTTATACAAAAGACCTTCTTACAACTATTCAATATCCTAATGTTTTTGTTTTGGGTGATTTGATTAGACCTGCCTTTTTTGTAAGTGAAGAAGAAAAAATAAAGACTGTCCTTGATAAATTCAAACTCAAAAAAATCCATATTGCTATCGTTACCGATGAATTTGGCGGCACCCAAGGTTTGGTTACATTAGAAGATATCATCGAAGAAATTGTCGGTGAAATTCAAGATGAATATGATGAAGAAAAACCACTTTTCGAAAAACTAAATGAAAATGAATTTATTATCAATGCAGCTCTCAACATTAGTGAACTAAACGATGAGTTACCTTTAATGATTCAAGAAAGTGATGAGTACGATACACTTGGTGGTTATATATTAAATTATACTGGCAAAATACCTCAAAAAGATGAATTCATTGAATTAGAACACTATAATTGTATAATCTTAGAGAGCTCCGACCGTAAAATAGAATTAGTCAAGTTAATTTTAGCCACCTCACAATCTGAATTCTAATTGCACTCAATTTCACTCTTTTTTGCTTTTTTTATTTCCTACTCTTAAAAAATGCACTCAACTACACTCTTTTTCCTCCTTTAATCTCTTAAATACCTGCATCGGGGCTGGTAGTGAAAATTCATTTTCACGGGGTTGGGTCAACAGGACTTTTATTAAAATTCCAAAACACAATAAAAAAAATGGGACAAG
>JBDNHS010000115.1:0-10293 GCA_041688685.1 Kapaibacterium sp. (SeqCode) | reverse complement strand
TTTTCTTTATTTACTAAAAGTCCTTTTTCATTTTCATTAGTTTTAGTTTCATTAGTTGGTTTACTTTCGCCAGTAAGAACAATATTGTGCTTTTTATCTGCTACTTTTGGAGAATTAAATTTATAATCATCTATAGAATTAATATTATTATTAAGTTTATTTGGTAAATCCGATTTAATATTAATTTTTTCTTTATTTACTAAAAGCACATTTTCATTTTCATTAGTTTTAGTTGCATTAGTTGGTTTACTTTCGCCAGAAAGAATAATATTGTGCTTTTTACCATCAAAGGATAAAATATTTGAAGTTAATGAACTTTTGTCGCTTATTTTATTTAACTTTTGTTCTAATTTATCAATTTCATTAATATAATTATCAAGTTCATTATTACTCAAATTATCTGACTGAATTTTAAAATTAGAATTGTTTATATCTGGGCTAATATTTTTTGTTTTTGAATTTCCACTTTTGAAAAAATACTTTGGTAAAAATTCATTTACCATTTCATTAGTATTTTTATTTACCAAATCCGATATTCTTTTTTGATTTATATCCAGTAAAGAATTATCTTTGGATTGGCTAATCAAAATACTATTTATATTAGATACAATTTCAGATTTCTGAATATTATTATCATTTTCTATTGCATTTTTAATAAGACTAATTAAATCTTTTAAATTATATTTTAAGTTTTTAGGATTATTAACTTCAGAAAGTACATTATTATCTTTTAAATTATCTTTTATGTTTATAGTATCATTTGATGATTCGATAACATTAGACTTATTAATTTCTTTACCTAATAATTCAATATTAGTTAATTTATTATTAGGAAATTCACTTTTAGATAATTCACTAAGTGGATTTAATATATCATAATTATCAGGATTAAATTCTTTTAGATTTGTGTTTAGCTTAGTTTCTTTTAATTGAGATAAATTAGTATTAGTTGTAGTATTTGAATTTAAATTAGTACTATTCTCAGATTTGTTTTCCAACTTGGTATACAAAGTATTACTAACTTGGTTTAGAGCCTCATTTAGATTTGTATTTAGACTTTCGATTATATTGGCATTCTTGCTAACATCTGTAGAATTAATATTTTCTTTGGTATCTATTAAATCTTCAAAATTATCGAAGATCATATCAATAAATTTGTCTTTGCTATTATTTGCGAATTGACTATCTAAGTTTTTGGGTTTTACAAATAATCCAGATAATTCGGTTATTAATCCATTAATTTCTGTTAATGGTTTATGAGTGAATTTATAGTTCTCTTGGTCTGTTTTATTTTTTAGTTCTTTTAGTCTGTTCTTTTTGAAAAGTTCGATTTTTCTTTTATCAGAATGAAGTAACATATCTTCAAAAGAGTTATTAGAGGTATCAGATACATTGGAGTCATTTGGATTTGACTTTGCTTTTCCATCTAAATTACGCTCTTTCGAGTTTGATTTGTTGTTTTTTAATTTAACAGTAATTGCATCAATAACTGTTTTGTTCTTAATATTGATACTATTGTCGTTGTTTACCAAATTTGTTTTGTCTATTTGGCTTTTACTTAATTTTTGAATCATTTTGGTGCTTCCTTGCACTTAATATTAAATCATTTTAATTGATTTTTGAAATTTATTGATAAAAGTAAAAAAAACATCCTGTTTAATATTCTACATTTATTTTATGTTCTATTATTATTAGCCAATAAATTGGATAATAATATTATTTATAATTTCAAAAAAGAAAACAATTATTGAAAATTATAGATATAAGTTAATTTAAACTTATTATGCTATTTATTACTAATAATATAACATCAATATTTTCAATAAGATAAGAAACATTTAGAGAAGTTGTTGTCTTTTTAAAATCCCAAAAGTAAAATTGTAGCTGCTTTCTCTTTATCCATAGCTTCAATTATCTTACCAGCTTTTTTCTTAGACATCATTTTTAATATTTTGGCTGCATCTCTATCGTCAATTTGCTCTAATATTTTGGCTACATCACCTGGGTTTGCATTATTATATATTTTTGCAAAGTCTTCAAAAGATTTAGCTTCGAGCGTGTCAATTTTACGATTCAAGAATTTCTCGGTATCTTTTAATTTTTTTTCTGTATTCTCAATTCTATTAATACTTGATAAATATTTTTGGTTTAATTTTTTTATAGAATCTTCGACAGTTGTTTTTTTCTTGCTTACATCTAAATATCTATTTTCTACTTTTTTGACCGAATCAATGTATTTAGAAATTTGTGATTTTAGATATTTTATTGAGTCCAAAAGGTTTTGTTTTTGTTTTGTAAGTGTATCTTTTTCTTTTACAAAGTATTTTTTATCTCTAATTTCTTTATTTAGACTATTATATGCTTTTTGAGTTAGAGTTACAGCTGGCTCTACATAAATTGTATCTTCTAATACCACCAAAGTAGTATCCACAGGATTAGGTGGCAATCCAAAATATTCTGGTTTGTATTTATACAAACCAAGAACCATAACGATAACGACAGTAAATGACAAAGTCGCCCCAACTATAACCAATATGACTTTTTTGATATCCAATTTAATATTACTTTATATTACTTTATAAATTATTTTTACTATTCTTTAACTATATTTTATTATTCTTTACTATTTTTCACAAATCCAGCAATTCCAATTTCATCTAATTGAAATTCTTCTTCTTTATTTAATTCTAATTTATGTTCAATAATCTTTTTTTCTTTTATTTTTTCAATTATTTTTTCTTCTTTTAGTGCTTTCGTCAAATCTTGTCTTTTAATGTATTCAATTTCTTCTAATTTACTTATTTCATATTTTTCTTTTACAATCAATTCATCAATAAAAGTTTTACGATGAAAATTGGATTGCAAATCCATTATAGTAGATTTACCTTTATAATTATTGATTTCTAATATTTCATTTTTCAAACTTAATATTGTTTGTTCTCTTGCATATTTAAGACCAAGTATTTTATTGAGTCCATCTTCAGCTTTTTGAACATTAAACTTTTTAATTTTTAAGAAAGATTCTAATTTGAATTTGAATTTTTTTGCCATTATTAAATATTACTTTTAAGCATTAGCCAAATTAATCAAATCATTTATAACAATATCATAACTAATTTCATCTTCGGAATTTTGAGTCAAAAATTCATTTATTTTATCATTTAAAGAGACGGCTTTATCAAGTTTAGTGTTTAATCCTTTTTGATATGCACCTACGCTAATCAAATCCTCAGCAGAGCGATAAGTGGACATCATTTGTTTGATTTTCAGTGCCGAGTTATTATGTTCTCTTGAAATTACATGTTTCATAACACGGCTTATACTTTCTAAAATATCAATAGCTGGGTAATGCCCCATATTTGCTAACTTTCTTGTTAATATAATATGTCCGTCTAATATACCTCTTGCAGCGTCAGAAATTGGTTCGTTAAAGTCGTCTCCTTCCACCAAAACAGTATATAATGCTGTAATTGAACCCTTGTCCGAATTACCGGCTCTCTCCATAGTTTTTTGGAATAAACTAAAAACCGATGGAGTATAACCTTTTGATGTAGGTGGTTCGCCAATTGTAAGACCAACTTCCCTTTGTGCCATCGCCAAACGAGTAGCAGAGTCCATCATTAGCATCACATCTAAGCCTTTATCTCTAAAGAATTCTGATATAGTTGTAGCAACCAAAGCAGCCTTAACTCTAACCAAAGCTGGAGTATCACTCGTTGCAACTATTACAATAGATTTTCTCAAACCATCTTCACCAAGTTCATTATCAATAAATTCTTTTACTTCTCTACCCCTTTCACCAACTAATGCTATAACATTTATATCAGCAGAAGTATTACGTGCAATCATACCCATTAGAGTTGATTTTCCGACACCAGAACCAGCAAAAATCCCAACCCTTTGCCCTTTACCTATAGTTAGCATCGAATCTATAGCTTTGACGCCAGTTGTGATTGGTTCATATATTTTTGTTCTAAGTAATGGATTGGGAGGTGAAGCATAAATAGATCTTCTTTCTTCAACCTTAAATTCTCCTTTACCGTCCATAGGGTTGCCCAGTCCATCAATAATTCTACCCATAAGTTCAACACCACAATTTACTTTGAGTGATTCGCCAGTAGCTTTGATTTCCATTCCTGGGGTAATATTATTCAAGTCCCCTAATACCATCGAAAGTATTTTGTTTTCATCTTTGAAACCGACAATTTCGGATTTACAAATTTCATTGCCATTTTTGTCTTTTAATACACAAACTTCACCAATCGGTGCTTTTGGTCCATTACTTTCTAATACCAAACCAATTACCTTAGTTAATTTACCACTTATCTGTAAGTTAGTAGATTTTTTGATTTCTTTGTGAAATTGTTCCATTAAAGTTTGCGAATCGAACATAATTTGTGTATTTATTTAATTATTTTTATTATTAAACTTATTACTAATTTTAAGTAATTTATTGACCAAAAATCAAGTCATTAATGTCATCATAATTATCGTCTATACTATTATTGGTGTTGTCATTATTGTTATTATTTGTAATAGTTGAATTATCTTCTTTATTCTTATCAATCTTCGTTTTAATGGCATTTTCATCATTGTTATCACGCATATCACCAATTTCATCAATATCTTCAAAGAATTCATCTCCCCATTCTTCTCTCATCTGCAATTCAATTTCTTTTTCTTTTTCTTTAATTAATTCAATTTGTTTTTGTTTGTTAATTTCTTTTATTTCTTTATCAAGATCGTTTTCAGATAAATATTTTTGTTGATTCTGTTTTAAAGTTTTACTCAAAGCTTCAAGTTGACTACTAATTCTGCCATCAATATAACCAGCAGATGTTTCTAGAACACAACCGCCTCTATCAACAGAGCTATCTGGCGTTATTATAATAGATTTACTTTCTAATTCATTAGGTAATAATGTCGAATGAACCGCTTTGAGTATTTCTACATCGCCTGGATTAAGATGTAGTTTAAAAATTTTGTCTTCATCAAGAGAATCAATCGCTTTTTTTACTTGATTAATTACAATATCACTGTTTATCAATATTTCTTGACTTATTAGGTGTTTGGCTACCCCCAAAGATAAATCAATTAGCATTGATTCTAACTGTTTCATTTCCACTTTAAATTTTTTTTGCAATTCGTCTGTAACACTCTCAATTCTTTTTATCCAAGTTTGATATTTTTCAACTTCAATTTGAAACGTAACTTTCGTTTGCATTAGTCCATCAGCAACTCCTTTTTCATAAGCTTTTTGAATTTCTTCTTTTGCTATAGAAATTGGTACAGAAGGTTCTGATAATTTGTTTAAGTCTATTTCAATTAATTGGTCAATATTAGTGAAAACAAACTCTTGACTGAATACTGGTTTGTAAGTGACGAAATCAATTTTCTTTGGGCTTCTTTTTGCTAATTCATCTTCATCATATTTTTGTCTTTCAAAGTCTGCATCTCTTTCTTTTTGTAATTTTTTTTGTCTTTCTTTTTCTCTTCTTTCATCTTCTTGCAACTTTAGATGAGGATAAACCATTTCCAAGTGTTGTCTTCTAATAAAATTTTCTTTATCAATAATATTTCTATCTTTTATAATTGAAATTTTATTTCGATTTTTATTAAGTAATTTTATTTTTACAATTGACATAAACTTAAAAACTCACAAAATTGATTTGAAAAATTATAAACTAATTAAAAACTAACTATAAACAAAAACAATCATAAATTACACAAAGATATCTTCTTTTCCTCTACCACCAACTTGTATCTCGCCATCATCTTCTAATTGTTTTACAATTTCAACAATTCTCATTTGAGCCGATTCTACTTCTTTTAGCTTTACAGGTCCCATAAATTCTAATTCTTCTCTAATAACAACGGCAGCTCTCTCGGACATATTTTTGAATATTTTTTGCTGTATTTTTTCGTCAGAAACTTTAAGTGCCATTGCCAAATCTTTTTTGTCCACATCTCTAAGTAATCTTTGTATTCCTCTATCGTCAATTCCAATAATATCCTCAAATAAGAACATAAGTCTTTTGATTTCTGAGGCAAGGTTATAATCTTGTTCTTCGATACTTTCAAGCATCGATTTGGCAGCAGCATTTTGTGATTTATTCAAAATATTTGCAACCATCTGAGCTCCACCGGTTGTCGCTAAGTTTTGAGACAATGTTGCTTCTGCAATTTGATCAACAACGTGTTCAACAGTCGAGACCAATTGTGGAGATACTTTACCAATTGAAGCAATTCTTAGAATAGTATCTGAGCGAACATCTTCTTTAAATTCACTTAATACCTCTGCAGCTTGTTCAAAAGGTAAATGCGAAAGAATTAAAGCTATTGTTTGTGGGTGCTCTTTTGATAAAAAGTTTGCTAATTGTTGTGGGTCTGCTTTTTTGAGAATACTAAATCCACGAACAGTAGTTAATACTCTAATTTTTTCTATTATTTCTTTAGCTCTTTCTGCTCCATAAGTTCTTTCTAATATTACGTGAGCATATTCAATTCCACCCTCAATCATATAACTTGAGGCAGACATCAATTGATAAAACTCTTCTATTACATCTTCATTTACTTTTGGACTAATATCTTTTAGATTGGTAATTTCTACTGCTATTGACTCCACTTCTTGCATGTCTAATTCTTTGAATACTTTAGAAGCTACTTCGACATCCAACGACATAAGCAATACGGCTGCTTTTTGCTTGCCAGATAATTGTTCTATAGAGGTTTTTTTTGCCATAATCTTTTTTAAATTTTAATTTTTATTTCTAACTTATTTAATTTTATATTTATGCTATTAGTAATGTAACATCATAATATTATATTTTAAAGCCTTTCATATCCACATCTTGCATCATAAATATCCTTAATATTTTAACGGCTTCACCAGGATTTTCATTTACAAATTCTTCAACTTTCTTTTTTATTTCTAATTTTAAAAGTGTTTGTTCAGTTATTTCAGAGTTATCTTGAAATGAAGCATCGGCTCTTCTTGCTAATGAGGCTTTGTCAAAAACTTCTCCCTCAAGATCCGAAGCATCTGCTAAGTCTCTATCTTCTCTATCTCCATCAAGTAACAACTGTTCAGGTAAGTCCGATGGTAATAATAAAACGTCATTGTCATCAAATACTATCTCTTCATCCAAATATTCTGCTGCTTCCTCAATTGCTTCATCATCTTCTACTACAATATTTTCAGGCAATGACAGTGCCAATCTTACTCTGTTTTTGATTTGTTTTGATTGTAATAACGCAAACATTAATAACATAGTAACTAAAATTGCAAATAATAAAAATAGGATTTTTTGATTTTCTGGCTTTTCATACCATTGTTGTGCGTAAAATTGATCTAATTCATCGGTCAAATCACTATTGTCGAAAGGAATATTTAATACAGAAATTTGGTCATTTCTTGATGGATCAAATCCGACAGCATTTTTGACAATTTGATTAAATTTATTCATCTCTTCATCAGTTCTTGGAGTATATTCTAGAGTTTTGATGCCATCTTTTTCTATTACTTTATTTACGCCATTAATCATAACAGCGATTGAAAGTCTTTTGATTGCACCAACATCGTGAATTATATGTTCTACATTTTTGGATAATTCATAATTAGTAATTGAATTAGTCATATCTTTGTTCATATTTACATAAGGATAACTCAATGAATCTGCAGTTTGATTTTTGTCGCTAATATTTTGTTCACTTCTTGTTACTTGTTTTTCTGGGTCAAATTCAGTTTTGGTTTGTTCGATACGTGTAAAATCTAATTCACCACTAACTCTAACTTGAGAATTACCAGCACCCAAAACTCCATCTAATAGACTTTGTACTTTAGTTGTAAGATGCTCTTCAACTCTATTCTGTTGTGTAAGTTGTGTAGAAGTAAGCCCTGCAACAGAATTTTCGTCAATAGCTGCCTCAGATAAAATTTTACCTTTTGAGTCCAAAACAACAACATCTTCGGTTTTCATACCTTCGACACTACCAGAAACTAAATTTTGAATCCCTTGGATGCTAATTTTACCAATACTTCGACCTGATTTAAGGTGGAGGGTTACAGAAGAGGTAGGCATTTTTTGGTCAGCTTTGAATAAAGTTTTTTCGGGTATTACCAAATGCACTCTTGCTTTTTTGACTTCATCTAATGAAACTATGGTTTTTGACAATTCACCTTCGAGTGCTCTACGATAGTTTAATTTCTGAACAAACTCCGACATACCAAGATTAGTTTTGTCGAACAATTCGTAGCCGACAACACTGTTTTCGGGTAATCCTTCAGATGCAAGAGTTAGCCTTGTATCCATTACGGTATTTTCTGGAACCAAAATAGTTGAACCATTGTCTTTAAGCTCATATTGAATACCTTTAGCTTTTAGGTTTTCTACTATTTTGGCAGCGTCTGTCTGTTCCAAATTTGAAAATAAGACTTTGTTATCTTTTTCATCAGAAATAAAAAATAAGGAAAATATACCCAAAACAGAAACAACCAACAAACTACCAAAAATAATTTTTTGGTTACGTGTTAATTTATTTATGAATTGATTAAATTGATTAAAAACTTTACTCTCTGCCATCTTTTGCCTTTTGAATCTACATTTTAGAAATTTATAGAAATTTATAGAAAATAACTTTACTGATTTTTTAATTAAAATAAAATTATAATAATTTCAAGTTAATTATGAGATACTACATTTTGATATTAGGTTATTTTTAGCCAATTTATTTTAGTTATGTATAATATTATCCAAAACCTTTAATATTATCATTGTCAATTAATTTAATAAAACTAAAATTTACAATTATTGTTATCTATTGTAAAATCTATACTTGTATTCTCATAACTTCTCTATACAAATCAAGTCCTTTGTTTCTTAATTCCATAAGTAAATCAAAACTTGTCTTTGCTTTCTCAGCGGTAATCATTACATCATGTATGTCAACAGATTCACCACGTAACATACGTGCGGTTTGTTCACCACTTTCTTTTTGTAATGAATTTACGTCACTAACAAATTCATTTAAAGTGTCAACAAATGTATCCTGCTTTGCAAATGGGGATTGCGTTGTTCCTTCTCTTTGCTGTATAAGGGGTTGAAATCTTTTACTTCCACCTAATTCGTTTACAACCATTATATACTCCAATTAATTATTTTTTATCTGATATCAAAAATTGTATTTTTCTATTGATTTTTCAACAAATTACACATAAATTAATCTGTATGACATAACACAATTGATTAATAAATTTAATTATCTAAAATTTTCGTGCCAAATAATTATTCTATGAGTTTATATCAGTTTATATTAGAATTGGTTTTATCCAAATATATTAGAATAGATAAAAATTACCTTCATTTTAATAAATAATTTCTATTAATGAATATAATTATCAAAAAATCGTTTATATTGAAAATTATCAAAAAATAGAAATCAAAAAATTGCAAAATCAACAATCAAATTTAGACAACAGTAATAATAGTATAAATAATTCAAATAATACAAACAATTCAAATCAATTTGAAATTGGTAAAATTAATCACCTAAGTCCACTGACTTTGATTTATGAAGGATTTTCCAAACTGCCAAGTTTTATAATACCTTTTTATCTAATATTTTATAATAAGAATATTGAAGAATCGATTTTCTTCATTTTATTTTCTATTATCTTTTTGATTTCAATTCCTTCTATTATTCTTAATTGGTATTTGTTCAATTATACACTCAGAGACACAGAGATTATTATTCGTTCTGGTATTTTGAATAAGCAAACTCGCCATATACCGTATATCAAAATACATAACATAAGTATTTCTCAGAATTTTTTACAAAAGATTTTTCGAATTGCAAAAGTTAGTTTGGAGACCGCTGGCGATAATAAAACTGAAGGAGAATTAAGATACCTAACTTACCAAAATGCAGAAGTGATAAAAAATCAAATCAATAAATTAAGTCAAAATTTGCAATTTGTAAATAAACTTAATGTTGATGTAAATTTTGCAGAAAACAATGCAGACAGTCAAATAAATAATCAAACTGAAACTGAAAATGAAAATCAAATCAACATAAATAATAACTTTTTAGCAAAAGAAGTAAATTTAATAAATTCTAATGAGCAGGAAGAAAGAGAAATATTTAGTCTCAATAATAAGGAACTTATTAAATTTTCGGCAATTAGATCAAGACCTATTTTTCTTGTTGTGGCTTTTTGGGTGGCAAACTTGATAAATCAATTAAATATATTTGGTGGGGGCGGAATTATAGATGATTTTGAGCAGAATTATATCA
>JBDNHS010000114.1:0-4438 GCA_041688685.1 Kapaibacterium sp. (SeqCode) | reverse complement strand
TTGCACCCAACATTATATAAATTCTCGTCGTTGTTACAGGGTCAATAGCTTCTTGGTCACCTTTTTCTAAGTATTTTTTTGCATTTTCATAATCTTTAATCTCATAATAATACTGCCCCAATTCAAGCAATACTTGCCCCAATAATGGATATGAATTTTCTGTAGATAAGGCAACTAATTCTTTGACTGCACTTTCATTCTTATCTAACTTTCGCAAACAAATTGCTCTGTATAATTGAGCAATTGATTTCGCATTCCAATCTTTATTATTCGAATTTTTAATTACCAAATCATAATACTTGAGTGCTTCTTCATAATTGTTTAAATTCAAATTTGACCAACCAGCTCCCAATCTTATGTGATTAATCAAAGGTGAATTGTAATATGTTTCCAAAAATGCTACATAATATTTGAGTGCATTTGCATAATTTCCGGCTTGGTTATTTGCCTCACCACGCAAATATGTTATATTCTCTCTATGATTTTCTGAATAAGTTTGATTCTCATAATCAATTCCAACACTATCTTGATTAGCAATCGAAATAAATATTGTCTCCGCTCTTTCTAATGTCAATAATGCTGAGTTGTAATTCCTTAACATCAAATGATTATTTGCTTCACGAATAAGAGTAGAGATATAAAGATTTGACTTTGGATATTTGGTTCTGATTAGTTTGTATAATGAAATTGCAGTTTCATATTCTTGTTTGTTCTCATTTATTTGTGCCAAAGCAAATAAGGCATCATCGGCAAATTGCCCTTCTGGATATTCTTTGCTACACAATTCAAAAGTTTCTTCTGATTCAATATTTTTACCATAATAAGATAATGCAACACCTCTCCAATAAAGCGACTTGTGAGCCAACTCTAAATATATAGAATCTTTACGTTGATTATAGTTTTTAATGGCATTATTATATGTTTCCTTAAAACTTATCTCGGCTTGTTCCATATTATCCAATTCAAAATTTATCAATGATTTTTGATAAAAAACAAATGGTAAATATGGTGAGTTGTCTCTCTGTGAAATAAAATTATCTATTTTAGTTTCAGCTAATTTATAGTTATTCTCTGTGATAGCTAAATTGTGTTGCAAGTATCTTAATTTGTCAGTTGCTGAACTATTGTCATACTTTTGGAGTGACCTAACAACCTCTAATTCTGAATAATGAATTAATCCTCTATCAAAAAGTAATTTTGAATTTAGGTAATAATTATTAGTTGGGTCACTAAATACATCAACAATTTGACTTTTGCCGTTCTCAAAGTTTATTAAAAATATTGCTAAGTATAAAAATAATGTATTGAATAAAACATTTTTGATTAATAACTTAGGAGTATTTAATAATACCAAACTTTTCTTGTAACTTCTCATTATTAAATTTTTGTTTGAATTGAAAAATTTTGAATAAAATCAAATTATAATAAAAACAGTATAAAAAAAACAAAATAAAAATAATTATAAACTTTGATAAAAAAATAAAAAATTAATCATCAAAGTAATATACCAAAGTAATAATAAAAAATTACTTGACCAATAATTCTTGTCATTTATTTTAAAAGTAAAAAATAATTAAATATTCTTAATTAAATAACTCTTAATTGATTAAATTACAATACTTAAAGTAATGTTGTATTGTAATATTTTCTTAAAATATTTTATTTTTTAAAGTCTTTTTTGAATTGATTTTTATGCTGCTTATAAAAATACAATCTACAAAAATAATACAAATTATTTGAATATATTAAATAATCAAAAAATTATTCTAAAAATTGTCTTATTTTTGTTTTATATTTTTTCAATTTAATACTAAAATTATGAATTTACTCAATCGTATTAACACAATATATTTAAAATTTAACTATATTTACAAAAATATTCATAACATAAATTATAACAAATATCACAAAAACAACAACTTAAGTCAAAAATCCATAAAATTTATAAATATTATAACATTAACAATATTTATTAGTGGGTTGTATTCTTGTAATCAAAAGGCAAAAGACAAAATGATAAATGCTCCAATAGCTAAAAAAATACCGAAAGAATTAATTAAACATGATAATATAAGAATTGATAATTATTATTGGCTTAACCAAAAAGAAAATCCAGATGTAATAAAATATTTGGAAGATGAGAATGAATATACTCAAAAGTCAATGGAGCATACAAATGATTTGCAAAAAACTCTTTTCGAAGAAATAAAATCCCGAATTAAAAAAAATGACATTTCTGTGCCATTCAAAGATAATGGATATTATTATTATTCAAGATTTGAAGAAGGGAAAGAATACCCAACATATTGCCGCAAAAAAGAAAATCTCAAAAATACTGAAGAGATTTTATTAGATTTAAATATTATGGCTGAAGGCTTAGATTATTTTAATTTGGGTGATTATTCAGTCAGTACTAATAATTCAATTATAAGTTATAGTATTGATACAGTAAGCAGAAGAGAATATTCTATCCAATTTATGGATTTATTGACAAAAGAAGTTTATAAAGAAAAAATAGAAAAAACTTCTGGTGAGATAATTTGGGCTAATGATAACAAAACTATTTTTTATAGCAAAAAAGATCCTGTTACTTTAAGAGATTATCAAATTTATAAACATACTTTGGGACAAGATCCCGCAAACGATGTTCTTGTTTATCAAGAAGAAGACGAAATGTTTTCTGTTGGTGTTTCAAAAACTAAATCTGAAAAATATATCTTAATTGGTACTTTTAGCACTTTATCTTCGGAGTTTAGATTTTTAGATGCAGACAAACCTAATGGGAAATTTAAAATATTCCAACCAAGAACTAAAAATATGGAATATAACATTGAACATTATAATGATAAATTTTATATCGTTACAAATCATTACGCCAAAAATTTCAAATTGATGACTTCAAATTTAATTAACACTGGTATTAATAATTGGACAGAATTAATTGCACACAGAGATAACGTGTTTTTAGAAGATATTGAGATATTTAGAGATTTTTTGGTGGTAGAAGAAAGAAAAAATGGCTTAGTGCAAATCAGAGTCATCAATCAAAAAAATAAAGCAGAGCATTATTTAGATTTTGGTGAGCCTGTTTATAGCGTTTCATCTGGGACTAATTTAGATTTCGATTCAGAATTATTAAGATTTGGATACACTTCACTTACTTCTCCGAATTCAATCTATGATTATAACATGAATACAAAGGAAAGAGTTTTACTAAAAGAGGAAGAAGTAGTCGGCGGATATGATAAGAGTGATTACATAAGTGAAAGAATTTATGTAAAATCCAGAGATGGAGTCAAAATACCTGTTTCGATAGTTTACAAAAAAGGTGTCAAAAAAGACGGAAGTAATCCAGCTATACAATATGGTTATGGTTCTTATGGAGTAAATATGGATGTGTATTTCTCTACAGCAAGATTATCATTATTGGATAGGGGATTTGTTTATGTAATTGCACACATCAGAGGCGGTCAGGAGTTGGGTAGAGATTGGTATGAAAATGGCAAATTCCTCAAAAAGAAAAATACTTTTAATGATTTTATTGATGTATCAAAATTCTTGATAGAGAAAAAATATACTAATAAAGATAAATTATTCGCTATGGGTGGAAGTGCTGGTGGATTATTGATGGGTGCGGTTATTAATATTGCACCAGAATTATACAAAGGTATTGTTGCCTCTGTTCCATTTGTTGATGTTGTAACTACTATGCTTGATGAAACTATACCACTTACAACCGGTGAGTACGAAGAATGGGGAAATCCAAACGATAAGTTATACTACGATTATATGTTAACTTATTCTCCTTATGATAATGTAAAAAAACAAAACTACCCTAATATGTTGGTTACTACTGGATTGCACGACTCACAAGTACAATATTGGGAACCAGCAAAATGGGTCGCAAAACTTAGAGATTACAAAACTGATAAAAATAAATTGTTTTTATTCACTCAAATGAAAGCTGGACACGGTGGAAAATCTGGTAGATTTGAGAGAATCAAAGAAATTGCTCTGCAATATGCTTTTATTTTGGATTTGGCAGGGATTAATAAGTAGGATTATGCCATAATAAACAACTTTACATAATACTAAATAAACCAACATTTAAACTTAAGTATAATTAATATTTTAATAATATAATATAAATTTGTATTATCAAAAATGTAATTGTTTGCTAAACAACATTAAATAAAGTTTATTATGTTAAGTGTGCTCGGTTTTTTGGGTTTATTGAGTTGTATTTTTGATTCTTTAAAAAATAAGAACAAAAACAAAAAATCAAATAATTTTTCTGATGCCTATTTTATCACAATTCAAAGCGAAGTGTCCTATTCATTTGGTGAGATTTTGGATTTGGAAGTAATTAGTAATGAAAATGGCATCACTAAATTATACGGTTTTTTTGAAGATCAAACTCAATTACATAGCTTGTTAA
>JBDNHS010000113.1:0-2441 GCA_041688685.1 Kapaibacterium sp. (SeqCode) | reverse complement strand
CTATATTGGATAAAAATAATATTGGGGATTATATTTTATATATTTTAATATTTGATTTATGTTATTTGTTATTATTCTATATTTAGACTTGGGTAAAAATTAAATAAATTTTGCCGGAATATATTTTATTGATTTTAAGATTTTTTTAGTTTCTTCGTCATATATCACATAATAATCCTTTTCATTATAATGAATTTTTCTATAAGCTGGTTCCTTATATCTTAATTCATTAATTTTATACCAGGCTACGGTGGATTCCGCATCTGATTCATTATAACATACTTTGGTCATATTAGAATTATGAACTATATCAAATAATTGAATTATATCAATGTTAAATCCATTACATATTTCAAATATTTTTGTGACAATCTCGTCCAATGTCTTATTGTAAAATTTAATCAATTGATTCAAAAATAATTTATGATATTTTATTTTGTGTTCATTTATGAATAACTCAGTCAAATTACTCAAAACACTATTTAATGATAAAATACCATCACTAATGACCAAATCAATGATGTCCTCGTCTTTTAAATTATTAATTATGTATTTTGAAGTATCTTCTGTATACACAAAATTATTGGGTTTATGATGACACATTTTAATATAATCAGACAAATCTTTATCAATTGGTAAATTGAAATAGGCTTTGGCACCTGCTACCACATATAATATATCGCATAATGCATCTACTATTTCTATTGGATTCTTATCATTAATTGCTTGTTCTAATTCCTTAATTTCCTCATTAATTAAGCCAAATCTTAAATTTACTTGTGATTTATTATAGGTTTCTGAATTACTGTCAAATTTATCAACTGATATATCCTCAATATTAGGATAATTATAATCAATTACACCAAATAAATAGTTAAAATCTGCTACTTTAGAACAAATCTGAGTATAGGGATCCATAATTTTAGAGACTGAATATTAATATTATTTAATTCCAATTATAAATACTAATAAATAATCAATTTTTTTATTCTAATAAGGCATCATATTTTGATATATATTGTATTGGTCAAAAAATGGATAGAATGGACTGGATTGAGGTAGCCATGGATTGCCCCCAATATTAGAATAAACCGATTCATAAGGATAATACATTCTCCAAGGGGCATATATAGGTACTATGACTCTTGGTCTTCTTACTGTATTATTGTTATTCAACCTTAGGTTAAGATTTATATCATTATTTATAGTTTCGGTAAAGGCTTCTGATGTATATGGGACACTTGCTAAAATTATAAGAGAAACAAGTAATATAATAAAAAATATAGTAATAGGTTTCATTTTTATATAATAGATAGATATATTAAAAAAATTGATAGAAATAATTATATATATATATATAAAACCATCAATAATATACATATATAACTATAACAAAATGAATTCTGTTGGTATTACAATAGATAATGACCGTTATTCTCGCCAATCTTATTCTATTGGTCAAGATGTTATGTGCAAACTATCTCAAGCTCATGTTTTAGTTATTGGATATTCTACCCTATCACTAGAAATTATTAAAAATCTTGCTTTACTTGGAATTAATAGTATAGATATACATAGTAATAAAAAATTAGATAGATATCAACAAACGGGAATGTATTATAAATATAACGGCGAACTTCCAATATCTGATTTTAAGAAATTAAATCCTACTATTTCCATTAATCAAGTAAATATTTTTGATGAGGATAATGAAATAAATGTTAAATTAATAAAAAAATATAATATGGTAGTTTTAACTAATAGTATGATAGATGAAGCAATTAACTTAAATCGTATAACTCATAAACTAAATATTCCTTTCATTATGACTAGTTGTTATGGATTAATGGGTTGTATTTTCAATGATTGGGGAGAAAACTTTATTATTGGCGATGTTGATGGTGAAATTTATGAAAATTTAATAATAGACAATATTGATGGTAGATTAATTAAATTTAAAGATGGGCATAACTTATCAGATGGAGATATCTTGTTATGTACTTTAAATTATCCCGATGGAACAATTAGCACAAGTGAAATTAAAGTTAAACAAACAAAAACTCCACTGATTATAGAAATGGTTGATTTACCCGAACAAACGATTAGTCTATATAAGAATTTAATTAAAAAGAAAATAGCACAAACTATTAAATTTAAAAGTTTAAAACAAAATTATCAAACGATTGATGCAGTGCTAGCAGATTATTCGCTACCATTTAATCGAGCAACTGATTTACATGAATTACATATGGGTTATTCACAATATTTAGAAGCTAATGGGGAAACTCCTCGTGCTTGGTCCAATGTTGATTTTGAAATATTTACTTCTTATATTAAGGGATGGGAAACTAAATCTGAAGAATTTAAAGTTTTAGCAAAAAAGTTTTGTTTTACATTAAGGGGGGATGTACTTCCGATTGCATCTATTATTGGTTCTATTG
>JBDNHS010000012.1:0-6461 GCA_041688685.1 Kapaibacterium sp. (SeqCode) | reverse complement strand
TTTCATTAATTTCATTAATTTTGAATATATTATAAATAAAAAATATGATTATTTAATAAGTGTTATCAACGATAATAAGGTTTAAATAACTTAATATATTTATTTGTTACTTATATTTACTGCAAATTAAAGTAAATTTCACTTTGTTTTAATAGTTTTTTTAATAGTTTTTTTAATGATACCATAAAATGAAAGTTTAAGATGATACCTGAAGAAATTGTAAATAGAATAATTGAAGAATCTGATATAGTAGAAGTTGTATCTGATTTTGTGAAGCTAAGTAAAAAGGGTAAAAATTATTTAGGATTATGCCCATTTCATAACGAGAAAACACCTTCTTTCAATGTTTCTTTTGAAAAGCAAATTTATAAATGTTTCGGTTGTGGAAAGGCAGGCGGTGCAATTAATTTTGTGATGGATATGACTGGTTTTCAATATCCAGAAACTCTTAAATATTTGGCTCATAAATTTAATATTATTATTCCTGAAGAAAATATTGAAAAAAATAAAAATAGTAAAAAAGATTTAGTTCTTAAATGTCTTGATGTTGCAGCTATTATTTATAATAAAAACCTAAAAAATTCAAAAAATAAAATAATATCTCAGTATTTAGTAAAAAGAGATTTTAATAACGAAATGCAGGAGAAGTTTTTATTAGGTTATGCTCCAGATAGTTGGGATTATATTCTTAATTTGTTGAAAGAAGAAGGATTTGAAGATGAAATTATTATTGAGAGTGGATTAGTAGTTCAGAACGATAAAGGGAAATTATACGATAGATATAGAAATAGATTACTTTTCCCAATTAAAAATTTTGTTGGTAAAATCGTTGGATTTGGCGGAAGAGACTTAGGCACTGATACTAATTCTGCCAAATATATAAATTCTCCAATGAGCATAGTATATGATAAAAGCAAAATACTTTATTCATTATATGAAGCAAAGGGTCAAATAAGACTTAATAATTATTCGATATTAGTTGAGGGTTATGCTGATACAATTACCCTTCATAAAGAAGGTTATACAAATACTATTGCGACCTGTGGCACTGCTCTAACATTAGACCAAGTAATTCTTTTAAAAAGATATTCAACAAATATCTATGTTTTGTTTGATGGAGATGAAGCGGGGCAAAATGCTACTGTAAAGGCATTGGAATTATCACTCAAAGAAGGCTTAAATACAAAAATAGTAGTTTTAGATAAAGCAGAGGATCCAGATAGTTATTTGAGAAATAATGGCAAACTTTTGTTTAAAAATAAAATAGACAAAGCATTTAATTTTGTAGAATATTTAGTTTATTTATTCAATAATAACAATAAAAACAACACTTCACCTCTTGACAAATCTAATTTGATTAGGGAATTAATAAATTTGGTAATTTTGATTCCTGATAAATTACAACATCAATATTTGTTGGAAGAGATAAAAGATAAATTAAGATTAAATAACGAACAATTTAATGAAGTTGAACTGATTTATAATTCTAAATTTAACATAAATTCCAAAGAACCAAATAATGTTAAAAAAATTCTTGAGATTCATCAAATAGAAAATAATTCTGATAATTTCATAAAACAAATTGATCAATTATTGAAGCAAGAAGAAATTACTATTTTTAAGTTGATATTAGATGATTCTTATTATTTAAAATTATTAAATGATGAATATTTATTTACTTCAGAAAGTTTTACAACAGATTCTGCAAAATTAATTTATGACAATTTGAACTTATTAGACTTAACGTCTGATATCAAAAAAAATATATTATTTTCAATTATTAATAATGAATTAATCGATAACAAAGTCAAAGAAATATTAACAAATATTAGTTTAATGAGCTTGGAACAATCTGAAACTTGGATAAAATTTACTAATATTAATAATGAATTAGACTTAGAACAATATTTCCGGATTTGTGTTGATAAAATCATATTTGAAAGTAAAAAATATGAACAAAAAATCTTAAAAGATTTGATTATGAATAAAGATAACTTAGAAGAAAAATTATCATTGATAGTAAAAATGAATCAACTTAATCAAGAAATTGCAAAATTTATTATTATTGAATAAAATCGTATTAATTATAAAAACAATAATAAAGATAATTTGATTTTCACATTAAATTTACGAACAAATTTAATTAATAATAATTAAAATGTTATTTTGCAGTCTAAATAACATTTATAAGTCAAAATTAAAATAAATATTAATCAATAAAATACAATTAAGTAAGTTATGGAAATAAAATCAAAATTAATTGATAAATTTGTGAGATACGCAAAAATTGATACTCAATCAGACCCAAAATCAAAAACATTTCCTTCAACTTTAAAACAATTTGATTTGGCGAACTTATTAGTAAGTGAATTAAAACAAATTGGGATACAAAATGCCTATGTTGACGAGAATTGTTATGTTTGGGCAAACGTAGAATCAAATTCAGATAAAAGTGATTTACCTAATATTGGATTTGTATGCCACATGGATACTGCTCCAGATTTTACGGGCAAAGGTGTAAATCCACAAATTATAGAAAGTTATCAAGGACAAGATATTAAATTGGGCGATACTAATTTTTATATTAAATTCAATGAAAATCCTGCTTTAAAAAACTGCATTGGTCATACAATTATTCATACTGATGGTTTGACTTTATTGGGTTCTGACGATAAATCAGGTGTTACGGCTATTATGACAATGGCTGAATTATTAATGAAAAATCCGGACATTATACACGGCAATTTAAAAATCTGCTTTACACCTGATGAAGAAATTGGTAAAGGTGCAGATAGATTTGATTTAGTCAAATTTGATTGTGAATATGCTTATACAATTGACGGCGAAATGCCTGGTGAGCTTAATAAAGAAACATTCAGTGCAGATACTGCAATTATAAGAACTTTTGGAAGAGATATTCACCCAGGGTCGGCTAAAAATATAATGGTAAATTCTATGAGGGCAATGGCTGAAATTATCACGAAACTACCTAAAAATATGGCACCTGAAACTACAGAAGGATATGAGCCATACATACATCCTCATAAGTTAGAAGCAACAGTCCCAAAATCTGAATTATTAGTACTTCTAAGAGATTTTAAAACGGAAGGACTGACTACACAGAAAGAATATTTAGAAAAAATCATTTCTGAAGTACAACAAAACTATAAAGACACTGTTATTGAATTAGAAATAATTAAAATGTATAGAAATATGTTGGATAATTTGGAGGAAAATCCAAAAGGTTTGGATTATTTATTTGAAGCTGCTGATATGGCTGGAGTTTCTCCTTTTTGGAATCCTATTAGAGGTGGAACTGATGGTTCAAGATTAACTGAAATTGGTTTGCCTACTCCAAATATATTCACTGGTGGTCAAAATTTCCACAGTAATACAGAATGGTTGTCAGTTGATTCATTAGTAAAATCTGTTGAAACTATGATAAATTTAGTCCAAATTTGGGAAAAAAATTCTTAGATTTTAATATATATTTCTATTAATAATCAATTTTTCTTTAAACATCAATTACATTTTAATTTTTAATAAATTTGAAAGAGACCAAAAATAAATTTTCTAAAAACTTTATAAAGATATTAATTTCATTAATTTTAGTTGTAATATCAATAAAATACTCTTTAAAAGATATCAATTTTGAAGAGTTAAAATCAATATTAAAAACTACAAATTTTGGAATTGCTTTATTACCTATTCCTATAATATTATTATCACATCTTTTTAGAGCATTTAGATGGAAAGTAATGTTAAATCCCATCAAAGAAGGTATTAACTCTTTAAATTTATTTTCTGCTGTGATGATTGGTTATGCTGCAAATAGTGCATTACCAATTCCAAGATTGGGCGAATTATTAAGACCTTATGTGATAAGCAAAAAAGAAAAATTATCTTTTTCAAGTGTTTTTGCTACAATTGTAATTGAAAGAATTTTAGATTTAATTTTTTTGATTTTTCTTTTTGGCGTCTCCTTTATTACTTTGAGTAAAAAAATAGTGAATATTTTGCCAGACGATATTAATCCAAACAATCTAATTATTTTGGTTTTGTTGTTTGTTCTAATATTATTGACAAGTTTTTATCCCCCATTTTTTTTATTAATAATTAATAAAATTATTAAGCCAATTTCATTAAATGTGTCTATAAAACTTCTTAATATTTTTGAAAAATTTAAATTAGGTTTAATAGTAATAAAAAAACCATCTGCTTATGTAAGATTAATATTTGATTCCTTTGTAATTTGGTTTTTATATGCTGTTCCTTTATATATTACATTCTTTGCTTTTGAGTTTCAAAATGATTTACATCTTGGAATAATTGATGCTTTTATGTTGTTAATTATCTCGGGAATTGGAGTTACAATTGCTCCCACACCTGGTGCTATAGGAGTTTATCATATTTTGGTTTCTACTGCTATGGTACAATTATATGGTATCCCAAAAGAAGTCGGTTTAGCTTATGCAACAGTAGTACATATCATTAATTATTTATTACAAATAATTGTTGGTGGTATATATTTTATGCGTGAAAATATCAATATTGGTAGTATTTCTAATTTAAGTTCTGAAAGTGCTGAATAATCATTTCTCAAATAATTTCTTAATTTATAATAATAATCAAAATAATACAAAAATGGAAGATAATCTACAAATTCAAACCATAAATCTTAAAAATCAGTTTACCAAAAGAGTAAATTTTGGACATTTGTGGATATTTAGTAATGAATTAGTAAATGTACCAAACTTGGGAAATGGATGTATTGTCAAGGTTGAAGATGAGTCTGGTAAATCTTATGGTTATGCTTTTTATAATCCTAATAGTTTAATTACTTGTCGATTATTATTAACAAATAAATTTCCAGATTCAGAATTATTTACAAATAGAATTAAAGACTCTTATAATAAAAGATTAAAATATATTAATACTAAAATTTCTAATTCTTTTAGAGTTGTTTTTGGGGAATCAGATTTATTACCGGGTTTGGTTGTAGATAAATTTGCTGATTATTTATGTATTCAAATACTATCCTCTGGTATGGAGAAGTATCGTGATATAATAATTAGTTCTTTGATTGAAGTTATTCCCTCAATTAAAGGAATTTATGAAAAAAGCGACTCTCATACTCGTAAATTAGAAGGATTAGAAGAGAAAGTAGGTGTTATATATGGCGATATTCCAGAATTTATTGAAATTATAGAAAATGATTTAAAATATAGTATTTCTTTTATTAAAGGACAAAAAACTGGATATTTCTTAGATCAAAAGTTAAATAGAGAGTTTATTTCTAAAATATCAGATGGCTTAGATGTATTAGATTGTTATACAAATTTAGGTGGATTTATAATAAATGCTGCCAAAGGGAATGCAAAATCCACAACTGCACTTGATATTTCTAAAGATGCAATTAGTATGGCAAAACAAAACGCAATATTAAATGGATTTGATAATATTGATTTTGTCGTAGATGATGTTCCAAACTTTTTAAAGAAAAGTTTTGATTTAAATAAAAAATGGGATTTGATTGTTCTCGACCCTCCCTCATTTGCTAAAAATAGAAAAAGTATTCCAATGGCAAAACACGCCTATTCAAAAATAAATAGATTAGCTATGAAATTATTGAATGATAAGGGCATTTTAGTAAGTTCAAGTTGTACAAAACATATAGAAGAAGAATTGTTGTTGGATATTATATTAAGGGAGGCGCAGAAGCAAAATCTGAGATTTACTTTAATTTATAGAGGTAGCCAACCACCTGATCATCCATACCTTATAAATATGTCCGAAACAAATTATCTTAAATTTTTCGTCTTTCAATTATTATAAATCATTTATCAATATTTATTTAACCAAATAAAATAAATTTAAGTTAATATTATTTGTTTTAAAAGTATTAACCCCAGAAAACATAATATTATAATTCATATCTATAAGATACTTTTGGGATACATAAAAATTAAATCCAAAACCTATTGTGCTGTGATTATATCCTAAACTTATTTGATTAGGATTTAAATGTATTTTGTTGTTTTGTAATTTTTTTAAATTTAAAGAAGACTGAAAATTGTAATGAGCATAAATACTTGCTTCCTCTATATTTTGAAAAGTTATTTTCAAATCACCTATTAACCTATCTAAATAATCTTTATCTCTATAATTAAATAAAAAACTACTTTCAAATAATAGTTTATTGATTTTATACCCTATTGCACTTCCTAATAAAATTTCATTACTTAATGGAGACCAAAAAGGATATTCAGGATTATTATTTACAATAGATACTTTATTTAGTGCTATTCTAAATTCTGAGAATACTTGAATATAATTTTCCTGTTTATTCTTTAAATAATACCTTGTTCCAAATATTAAATGATTTAACAAAGTCAGATTAAATGTTGAATCTCTATTAAAATTAATAGTATTAGTTACATTTTGAGAATTGACTGAATCAA
>JBDNHS010000112.1:0-3337 GCA_041688685.1 Kapaibacterium sp. (SeqCode) | reverse complement strand
TTGTACCTTTTTCGGGTCCGACTACCGGGTCATCACCACAAGAATAGATGAAAAATAGAGGAAGAAATAATGTAATAATTAATATTTTATTAATTATGTGATACTTAGATTGTTTCATAAAGCCCCTGATTAAACTAAAAATCGAAAAAGTTATTTTTAATATTAAAAAAGAATAACAAATGGTCAAATATAAAAATCAACAATTTTAAAGATATAATAATAAATTTGTCAATTAATATATACTAAGACAACATTTTGTCATAAAAAGTTACCGAAATACCTAAAATAATTTTTATTTTTGGCAAACTTCTGTATATAATAGACTGTTTTTTTGCCAAAATGTAACAGGATTTGCAAAAATACTTTGTATGTTTATGATTTATCTGTAGATACAAAATGAGCCATTTTGATGATTTTTCGCATAGGGGATTCGAAATATTTAAAAATAAAAATAGAAAATATAAATAAAATCAAAAGTGGCAAATAAAAAAGTAAATATGGGTTAGAATAATTATAGTTCTTTAACATATAAACCGACCACAAAAACACCGGAACTTGAAGTATATAAATGCCATAACTCGCCTCACCCAATAAAACTAAAGATTTATGGGAAAATGCCTTGTATATTTTGCCATTATTAATACAAAGCATAATAATTAATATTATAAAAGAAATAGAGTAAAGTCCATTGTGTGGATTTAGAAAGGTATTGTAACCGTATGATATAAAGCTAAAAATAACAAATAACAGAATGATTATATCATTATTTATTTTTTTGTGTCGGAAATAAATCAAAAAAATTAGCCCACCAATATTGCCCAAAATAAATTCATTAAGGTGCATAAGTGGAAAGTAATAAAGCAACTCGTAGGATTCGGTGCCGAACCCTTTATTAAATTCTGATTTGGATAATGTATCAAATAGGAATTGAGTGCCAATCCAATAACCAAGAGCCAAAATGACTAATAAAATATATTTTTTGTTATGTTCAGTAGAAATGAACTTAATTGATTTATAATTAGATAATTGCTCGGATAATGTTATATCAATAGACTTTTTAAATTTATAAATATAATTGAATAAAAATGGGAAGCATACATAAAAAAACATCTCTACACTAATTGACCAGCCAGCAAAATTAATAGTCAATGCTCTTGATGGCACCCACGCCTGTAATGTAAATAAATTTAGTAGTAAGTTCGAAAGAAGATAAGGCTTATCAAACTTTGATAAGTATAAAATCATCAATAAAATTGCCAAATAATATACAGGCAAAATCCGAGCAAGTCGATTTTTGATATACTCAAAAATTTTTATTTCATTTTTATTAGAATATGCTATTATCATCACAAAACCAGATAACACATAAAAAAAACTTACACCAATATTTGCTTGTTTGACCAGAAACTTTAGTTCATCACTATTGTATGGATATAAATTTCGAGCAAAATGAAAAATAACTATCGAAATAGCTGCCAAAAATCGAACAAAAGTGAGCTGTGGAAGATGCATTTGATTAGAAATAATTTTAGAAATAATTGTACAAAACAATTCAAGAATAAAGATAAACTTTATTATAAATCTAAATCAAACATCAAACCAACTTTTACAATTCCTTGATTTATTTTTAGAAAGATATTTAAGTTATAATCAATTAAAAATAATTTCAATTCGTTATATTTGTATATGGAGATATTGGCAAATATTTAATCTTAGAACTAATGTGTAAAAATGAAAATATTTAGCAAAATAAAAAAAATCACTAATGTTTTAAATTTTAAAATAATAAAGTACATCTTTATTATTATTTTGATACTACTTAGTTCTTTAAGTTTCTTTATCTTATTATTATTACATTGGGAATTACTCATTTCACGAAACAACATTTTCAACTTTTCTTTGGTTGGATTAGATAATTATCTAAGTTATCTATATAAATATTCAAAAATATTTGGAGCAAATATTGCTGTTCTTTCAGTTTATATGATTATTCATAATTCAGAAGAAAACAGAAAAAAAGATTTATATAATGACTGGTTAAGAAAATTAGATTTGCTTGTTTCAAAGATACAACAAAATGACAAATCAATGGCTGATGATTTTAAACTCAGATCTAAAGTTTTTTTTGATGTTCAATATAAACACCAATTTTTTATATCAAATAAAGCAGAACTCGTTAAAATCTTACATAAAATGTATAAAAGTAAAAATGAATTTACATCTAAGGTTAATTTTTATGAAGACTCTAATAATAGAAGTATGAATGATGGAAATGTTTATAATTCTATTACTTCAACTTTTGCTTTTGAAAATTTTAGATATATTTTTTTATCTTTTTTTGACAATTATTATGAGGGTATTACAAAAGATTTAGAATCCATATACTTAAATGAATTAAATCCAAATAGTACAATCAAAAAATAAACTACAGTTTAAAAATTAATTATTTCATATGAAAATATTTATTAGTCATTCTTCATTAGATAAAAAAATCATAAATTTATTTGTAGAAAAAATCCTAAAACTTGGTTTAGAATTAACTAGTGAAAATATATTTTGCACCAGTTTAGATGGTCATGGTATATCTTCAGGATTAGATATTCCTAATCAAATTAGGACAGAATTAAAGGTTACAACTATCGTATTACTTATGATTTCTAAAAATTATAAAACTTCAGAAATTTGTTTAAATGAACTTGGTGCATCTTGGATATATTTAGACAATGGTAAAGTAATACCAATTTTATTACCAGATGTAGACTTTGATGAAATTGGATTTCTTAATAGAAATAATTTGTGTATAAAGTTAAGTGATAAGAGTGATATTAATAAATTAATTGAGAATATAAAAGGCACCTTAGATTTAAGTCTAAAACATGATGTAATAAATCCTAAAATTGATGAATTTATTGAAGAACTTAAAAATATTGACACAAATAATATAAATAATATTGAAGTAGAAAATCTGTTTAAATTTGAAGACGAAAGTAAAGATGACTCACGATATTGTTTTGATAATAGGTTGATTCCGTTTCATAAATTATTAAATAAATCATTTCCAAATTATGGTGAAAATATACATAAAATTGTAGATAAAAAATTAATAAATAGGCTTTTGAGTAATTGCACAGAAAGTACATTGTTAGGTAAGTTAGATTATTATTTCTCTGGGGGTGATATGCATATTAATTCTTTGACTAATTTAAATGATAATATTTGGCTGATAAACGGAGTTTGGGAGATTGAACCAGTTGAATTGTGGTTTTCAAAATATGTTTCAAATCAACTTGAATTCATTCTAATCAAAATAAAAAAATCCCCACCTTTTATAATTCAA
>JBDNHS010000111.1:0-4513 GCA_041688685.1 Kapaibacterium sp. (SeqCode) | reverse complement strand
AGAAGTTTTTGACAGATGTTTCTGCCAACTCCAAACCCAAAGATTTAGCTACTTTTTCAGCTAAATGCGGGTTAGATCTTCCTGTTGCTATTTTAAATTCAGGCATATTTTTTTTATATGGTTGGGATGGCAGGGATCGAACCTGCGAAATGCCAGAACCAAAAACTGGTGCCTTACCACTTGGCCACATCCCAATGATTATAATAAAGACTATTTAATTTTCATAAACTTATCTTTACCGAATACAAAATTAAGGAATATTTATTTATATTGCAAATATTATGGTAATATTTTTAATATTTTTTTATTAATAATGAAAAATATTTGATTATTAACGTGAGTACTTCTGATAACTTTATTAAAATATGAAACTTTGATGAGTTTTATATGCTTGACCTCTAAACGAAGTAACTATTTGCTTTTTGTCTTCAACTAATCTGTACAATTCAACATCTGCATCAATTATCTTGTTTGTAATGTTTTTTACTTTTGTCTCACAATAAATTATTTCATTTTCTTTAACAACCGAGGTATAGTTTGTGTTTAGATTTAGTGTAACACTTTTAATTCCATAGGAATTTGTTGCAAAAGCGAAACTACTATCAGCAATTGAAACAAGAATGCCTCCGTGGACAATATCAAATCCATTCAAAAAATCTTCTTTAATCTTTACAACAAAAATATTATAACCCTCTTCAATTATAATTGGTTCCATACCCAACCATTTGCTGACTCTATCATTTTGGTACATCTCCCAAAATACTTTGAATGCAGTAGTTTTTGTATCTATACTTTCTTTAATTTTCTCTAAGCTTAGCATTGTTATTTTGTTTTTTAATCTTTTACTTTTTATTTTTAGTTTTTTCTGTCATTATGAACACTCTTAAAAGAGATTCCAATTCTTTTTCATCAGAAAATTCATTAGATAAATATGTATCTTCAGATCTATAACTTTTGCCTTTATTTTCTAATTCTTCTTCTCTTGCGTACATCAAAGTAACGGCATAAGTTAGCAAAAGAGAAAATTCTAATCCTAGTGCAAAAAACACTAATGAAGGCTCTGTAGAAGGAATAAATTTTAAACCCCTCAAACCAATAATTACAATTAATACAGCTGCTCCGACATATACAAACCCTAAAATAGCATTGCTATATTTTATATTAACATATAGTTTAAGATATAAACTTAAGCCGTCATTGATATGAAATACTTTCCATAAGAAACTACCATTTTTCCATTTTAATGCTTTATGAATAACAATCAAATCTGATAATGAATACCCCCATTCAATCTCGTAATCATGGAGATTTCTCAAATCTGCGTTCAAAAGTTCTTTAGCTACTATTTCTCTTTCTTCATTACTATGATAACCAAATCTACTCAGACAAATTTTATCTAAGATTGAAGCTATTTCTCTTTCTATTTTATGGTGAGCTGTTCCATATTTTTGGGGAAGTAAAGTTGAAATACAAAATGCAATAAACAAAGCAAAATTCAAAACTGGTAGAAACAGTGAAACTACAGGATTAAACCAATACCTCGCTTCTTGTTCAGTATTTGAATTAACGTCAATCGCCCAATTGAAAATAAAATTAGTTGGCTCTTTAATTTTTTGATTATCAAGAGTATAAGAAACTAACTCTCCACTATTATAAATATGACCTTTTAAATAATCCTCAAATAACCAATATAGGATTGGATAAATAAAATAAACCAAAATTGATAAAACCAAAATTGTCAAAAATAAAAAGATTATATTTTGGACATAATTTGATTCTGTTAGTTCAAAATAATTCTGTATATTTGATTTTTGCATTTTGTATTTAAATTTGACTGATTTACTAATTTATTATCTTTCCAATTTGAAAAGTTTAACTTTGAAAGCAATTATTTAGGTACAATAGTTATTTCTACACGTCTGTTTTTTCTTCGACCTTCTTCGGTTCTAGAGTTGGCAATTGGCTGTCTATCACCCAATCCACTTACAAGTATTTTATTTCCATTAATACCCTTACTCATAAGGTATCTTTTTACAGTTCTACCTCTGTCATCAGATATTCTTTGCTTTTCTACTTCAGTACCAATATTATCTGTATGGGCAACAATTCTTATTTCATTATTTGGATTAGCTTTTAAATAATCTGAAATAGCACTAAGATATTCTTTCAAAGAATTAGATAATTCAATTGTAGTTGAATTTGGATAATAAAAAGTCATCTGTTTATTGAGCGTTACATCAACTTTAGTTTCTGGAACAGTTTCATTTTTTTCTTTTGCTATTTCTTGAGCAAAAACTGGCTCTTCTCTTACCTGCTCACGAATTTTGGATCCCCCCACCAATGACAAGTTTTTAGTTTCTATTTGTTCTTGTTTAATAAAGCCATTACCTGCTACACCTTTTTCGTCAGCTGCTCTAGCATAAGCACTGCTCGGAGCTACATAGGAAGGGTCAAATCTCAAAGTATCATACGTTATTTCATCAGGACCAAACTTTAAATTAATTCCACTTTGTACAATAAATGTATTTATACTTGGATTTGAGTTGTTAGCTTGTGGACCAAAGACATCTTGCCCAGTAGAAATAGATAAATATGGAGAAAATTTAATTCTCAATAAATCTACTACATTTGCAACTAAGTATTCAAAACCAATACCACCGTGAAAACCAATTCTATTATTTACATTTGGTAAATTAGCTAATCTTTCTTGTTTTATGTTTGATACATTTTCTAATTCTGTATTATGTATAATAGTATTATATTGCCTAAACTCAAATATAGGTCCAGCATACACAAACCAATCTTCAAAAGGCAAACTAATTCTTACAGCAGAAATTAAGGAAACATAACTCATCAATCCAGAAATTTCATAATTTTCGGGTGTTGCTAAGTTAGTTGACCTTGCATCCATCACTATAGTTCTGTTATCAATCGCATTTAACTTTAGAGATACGCCAAAAAATTCATCTTTTGGTAAATATTCAAAATTTATCCCAAAATGGATTCCATAACCATTTCTACCAGTATAGTCAGTAAAAGGATTAAAAGAACTATCAAATGGATCCTCTGGATTAGTTAGATAATTAAAACTTCCAAAATAATAATTATAAGTTGGTCCGCCGTGAATACCAAACCAAAAATCTGAAGCACTATGATTAATTCTTAAAGTATCCTTATTTGGTAATACTTCATAATCATATATTGTTCCAGATGGAGTTTGTGCAATTAAATTTAAATTTAATAAACTTAAACTACAAACAATAAATAAAAAGGTAACTTTTAATATTTTAAATTGAATTTTGATTATTAACCTTAAACATTATTAATTATAGAATATTAAATAACATTACTTAAATTCTTTGGTCATATAAAACCTATTTTAAACAAATTACATACCAAGTTTCTAATAATCTTTGCTATAAACCAAAATAATTACATTTTATAATTTTTAATATATATTTAATACAAAAATAAGAAATGGTTTACCATTTCTTACCATAATTTAAAGATTAAATATAATTAAATTTGTAATAATTAAAATTATTATAAATTTTACCTTATTACTTGTAATTTTAACACTGAAAATGAACGCTCAATAGTTTTGTCATCTACTGGATCAGCATTAATTAACAAATCATATAGACCCAAAGCTGAAAATTCTGGCAATTCTAAATCGAATATATGCTGTCCTTTTTTGACATATACATTTTCTTGAATTATTTTTGCTAATTTACCATTCATATCATACAATTTAATAGTTACTAATGCATCATCTTCTAAATTGTATGCAACCTGTGTTTGTCTCTCCATAGGATTAGGATATGCCTTAGCAAAAGTTAAAACAGAGTTTGGTATATTTACGCAAACTTTTGCATTTGGAATTTCAATTATATTGTCATTAAAATCAATATATCTTATTTCGTAACAGTAATTTACGCCTCTTTCAATATTAGTTGAGTCATAACTATAAAAATATGCTTTTCCTACAGGTACAGTACCCAAACCTGATAATCTTGTATCAGTTGGGTCGACAAGAAAACTTGCCACTAAATCATTAAATTCTACGTTGTCTATGTTAAATTTTCCAAAAGGTGCAGAACCTCTATATATAGCCCAACCTTTTACAAATGCTTCGCTGCGGGTTACCCATTGAACACTAATTTTTTTGGCACCTTCGTAAGTTGCATCTATAAATCTCAATACTGTTTTGGGTTTTGGTGTAATATCATCGTAAAAAACAGTTAAGGCATTACTTAAAGGTTGATATAATTCTACGTTGTCGTCTGCTTTATAATAATCAGCTTGATTAAATAACTCTATATCAACGTCAGTTTTATATGATGAGGCTTGATAATATCCAGTTGGTCTTTTCCAAAAAAGACGGAAATTGTTTGTAGTATCATTGTTAGTGATAATAAATGGTTTTTTATCCTTTTTTTTGATTCTGAATGTTCCAAGAATTGAATAAGTTGTTAGAGTGTCGTCTGTTTGAGCATCAATTATAGGTACTTCT
>JBDNHS010000110.1:0-2655 GCA_041688685.1 Kapaibacterium sp. (SeqCode) | reverse complement strand
TTCGCAGATGCAGTTGATTTTATTAATAAGCATTCTGACTCAGTTAATAAACCGTTCGTTATCAATATGAGTTTTGGAGGTCATAATGGACCCCACGATGGCACAAGTTTACAAAATCAAATAATCGATGAAGTAGCTACTAATGGCAAAATATTCATTGGTTCAGCTGGAAATAATGGTAATGATAATTGTCATTTGAAATATAATTTTAAAGAAGTCAATGGTTTGTATAATTTAGACACAATGAATACAGTAATTGGATTTGGAAATGTTGCTGATTATTATGGTCAAAGTATTATAATTTGGGGCGAAGAAAATAAAAATTTTGAAATAAGATTAAAATTTTTGAGTAGCAGTGGAAATGTAAATTACATTTCCAAATCTTATAAAACTTCAGAAAACTTAATTATTGATGAAGAAATAATATTTGGAAATAACGATACTATTTTATTGAAATTAGTAACAGAAAGTAATAATCAATTAAATAATAAACCCAATGCTTTACTTACTTTAAAAAACAAATCTAAAAATGTTATTGGTTTGGAGATTGTGAATCAAACTATTGATAAAACGCAAACTATACACTTATGGAATATGATTAGACAAAATAAAAGGTTAACAAACTGGGGACGTTCGTTCTTAAATACAACTGGTTCAAAAGTTTTGGATAACTTTATTTCAGGTGATAATAATTATACGGTTGGTGAGCCATCAGGTGTTGGGAAAAAAGTGATTTCTGTAGGCTCATTTTCTGTTTCAGCAAATTCAAATAACGAAGTACAGTCAAACAACATCTCTGCATTCTCCTCCAAAGGACCAACGCTTGATGAGAGAGTTAAACCAGACCTTGCAGCATCTGGCGAAAATGTAAGGTCATCAATAAATACTCAAGACCCAAACCAAGGAAGTGGTTATACTCCAGGAGTAAATGAATTTGAATTTAATGGAAGAACTTATAGATACTTCCCTTACTCTGGTACCTCTATGTCAGGTCCAATGGTGGCTGGAACTGTTGCTTTATTATTAGAATTAAACCCTAATCTTAGTCCTGAAGAATTAAAATACATTTTACAAACTAGCACCAAACAAGATAATTTTACAAAATTCTATGACAGAAATTTTCCTAATAATACTTGGGGTACTGGGAAATTAGATGCCAAATCTGCAGTAATTAAAACTTATAATTTATTAACAAGCGTTGAAGGTTATACTAATAATTCAAATGTTACTATATACCCAAATCCATTTATTGATGAAATATTTATTAAATTCAACAATGAAAAGTATTATAAATATGAAATCTATGATGTTACTGGAAAAATAATATTAAATGGTGAGATGAATATTGATTATAATTCTGATAAATCAACATTCATTAATCTAAGTAATCTAAACAAGGGAAATTATTTATTAAAACTGTACAAGTTAAATTCAAATAATTCTAAGGATAATAATACGTTTGAAGTGTACAAAATAAATAACTTTGGAAAGTAGACAAATCTAACTTTAATGATATTTTAAATTATTTGTCTATTGGAGTTTTAACTTCTATTAAAACTGTTCTACAATAAAATCTACCTTCAGCATTAGAATTATCGAATTTTATTTCTGAAGGTCCAATACCTTTTACTTCTATAAATTTATAATTTTTATTAAAAGAAATAAGATAATTTGCTACTGCATCAGCTCTTTCTTGTGATAAATTGTAGTTGTAAGTTAATTCACCAACCAAATCTGTTGAACCAATAATTTTTGTCTTCGAATTATTTTGAATAGTATTAAATGTAAAATTCTTCAGCATACTTTTATTTATATCTGAAATATCAGAACTATTATAATCAAATACTATTAAATTTAATCTTCCTAATTCATAATTATTTTGGTCTTTGAAGACAGTAAAATTTATTTTATTTGTGTCATTTTGTTCATAAATATCTTTAGAAATAATTTCAAAACTACATTCATTATAATAATCTAAAATTTTATTGTATTTAGTAAGATAATTCTGATTAAGATTAAATTTACAGATTATTGATTTATTTTTTTCATCAATTATTAAATCATAAAAATCTTTTTCAAGTTTGATTTTATTATCTTTATAGATTGCATAAATTTCCAAATCTTTAATTTTATTCTTATAATTTAAGTCAATATTTTGCTCAGTTTTATTTGAAGTATATTCTATAAAATTTGAATGCAAAATTGGTTCAAATAGAGTAATATCATCAGAAAATAGTTCTACTCGGCGGTATTCATCAGTTATTATTTGATTGTCTATTTTAGATTTATTTTCAAATACTTTAGCTTTAATTAATATTTTATCATTGTCAATATTCCATTTAGAAATTAAATAATTTTTAATAGTATTTGCTCTATTTGACATTAAACTATTTGTAGATTTTAAATTACTTTCTTCTAATCCATCAGACATCCCTACTATCGTTATATTTGACTTTGATTTACTTAATCTACTTCCTAAAATATCTAAAATATGATAGTAAATATCTAAATTATTATGTGGTAGTTTTTTTTCATCGAATTGATAACTATTTTCATACCTTTTAATAAATTTGTTACTTAAATTGGCACTTGAACTATCAAAAAAAATATAAGGTAAAATGGGATATGTTTGAGTTACAAAAGTTTCTAAAATTG
>JBDNHS010000109.1:0-10200 GCA_041688685.1 Kapaibacterium sp. (SeqCode) | reverse complement strand
TGAAATTATTAATAAAATAAAAAAAATTGCAACAATAATTAGAGCTATTTTCATTTTGAACAGTATGATTTAGCAGTTGCTAAGTTAATAAATTAGAATATATTAGAACAAAATAGAATAAATTATTAAAATTAAATTTTATATTATAAACACGCAAAAAACTGATTTTCGTGCATTTCATTTATTAAAGAAAGATTTTTTTGATTAGACAATTATTTTTAATAATTGATTACGTTTTGTCAATTTTTATTGATGTCATAGTAATCGAACCTGCTATGGTTTTCTCATTAAAAAAAGTCAATTTTTCGTTTTCTTCTTTTAATGCTAAAGCATAAAGTAAAGGCAAATAATGTTCGGGTGAAGGGATAGCCAAGTCAAATGCCTTGCCTTGCAGCTTATAATTTATAAGTGATTTGTGGTCTCCTTTCAAGATGAAATTTTTCATTTTATCTTTTGCTTCCAAAGCCCAATCATAACCAGATTCAACAGCATTTAATTTCTTCTTGTCCATCAAACCAAGATTATGAACCATATTACCACTTCCGATAATCAGCACACCTTTATTACGAAGTGATGCCAATTCTTTTGCCAAATCATAATGAAATTGTGGTTTTTCAGTATAATCCAAACTCATTTGGATGACAGGAATATCTGCGTTTGGATACATGTGTTTTATTACGCTCCAGGCTCCATGGTCAAGACCCCATTTTTCATCTAAACCAATATCAGTTTTTTTAACAAGTGATTTTGTTGCTTCAGCTAATTCAGGGCTTCCAGAAGCAGAATACTGCACATCGAATAATTCTTGAGGATATCCTTCAAAGTCGTGAATAGTGTTTGGTCTTTCCATAGCTGTTACATAAGTTCCTACTGTTTCCCAATGTGCCGGTATACACAATATTGCATTTGGTTTTATAACTTCTTTTCCTAAATTTCTGAACTCATCCACAAACTCATTTTCTACAATGGCATTCACAGGACTACCGTGACCAAGAAAAAGGACTGCCATTTTATCCGTACTTTTAAACGGATCTGTGATTTTTTTTAATGTATTTATTTTCATTACTGATGCTGTTAAAGTTAATACTACTATTGATTTTGTAATTAATTAAATTAATATAATTCAAAAATATAAAATTAGAAGTTGAAAGTATTACACAATAATGGGTATAAATTACATAATTCACACATTAGAAATATATGCAAAGTTATGGGGTTTGAAAAAACGGTAATGTGCGAGTAACATCTATGATGTGCAGATGGAATTGTTTAATAATTTTCTTAATTGCAATAAAATAATAATTAAATTGTTTGATACTTTATAAAGTTATTTAAATATACTATTTTTATTTAAATGAATTATACCAAATTCTTTTTGTAGATATTGATAAATCAAAATAATATCAAATTTAATGATTTTACTACTTTATTGACAAGGTTTGGCTTTTATTTTGTTCGTCAAAATGGAACCCATCATATCTATAAACACAATAGTTTGAAAGAATTAATTAACATACAAAATATGAAAGGTGAGGTCAAACCTTACCAAATAAAACAATTTTTATCATAACTAGAAAAATATTCTTTGGAGTTGAAAAATGAGTGATTATCATATAAACATTTTTTTAGTGAAGAAGATAATAGTTATGTTGCTGATATTCCAGATTTAACTTATTGTTCTGCATTTAGCTCAACTCCCGAAGAAGCTCTTAAAGAAGTTTTGATTGCAAAAGAACTTTGGCTTAGTGCTGCTAATGATAATAATGCAAATAAAGTCCCTCAACCAAATTACAAACCATTGATTTACAGCTTTAAAGAGTAATTATGAGCAAAGAAAAGTGATTTAGAGTTGAAGGGATTTTGAGAATTTTGAGGGGAGTTTTAGATAGGCTTTTGGAATATTGACCCAAGTATTTACAATAATGTTTGAGAATTGGCGTCCATTTTTGTGTAGATATTGCGTGAAATGTGTGTGTTGTTTTGACAAAAATTTTTAGACACTACCCCCTTAAACTACGTCTGCAACCCATTCAAATGTGATTTACTAAAAAGTCGAATTTGAAAAATATAATGAAAAACATTGCAATTGAGTGCTAAATCTTAACTGACGTTCGGAATGGTGGATTTGTTCTAAATTTCCTGCCAATAAGTGAGATTAAGGGTGGGGTTACCTAAGCTAAAAAACTAAAATAATACTTTTTAAATCGATTGTATGAAAAAGAAAATGAAATAATATCATAAAAAAAGATAATAATGGATTTGCAAAAAAACTAAGGAGAGAATCTACCTATTCTGAAAAATTATTCTGGAATGCTGTTAGAAATTCTCAAATTGGATATACATTTATTCGTCAAAAATCAATTGACTATTATATTTTTGATTTTGGTGATAATGAGAATATTCAATTGTTAGATATTGGCTCGCACGATGAAGTATATTAGCATCTATCTTTCGGAGATTTTAGCTTTGGTATTAGCACTGCACGGAGATTTAATCTTTCACTAAAATAGAATATCTATTTAACGTTTTTCTTAAACCACGTAGTGGTGGCATTATTGTAGTATTTCTGCTCTTCATTCGGCTCCGAAGGAGCCGTAAGATTTTTAAAACCCAAAGTGATTATTATTAATATTTTACCTATACGAGGTAGTGAAAACAAAATAAGAGTAAAAAGAGATAAATTTGCGAGTAGCATTCTCAACTTTACAAATTATAAATTTACCGAAATTATAGAGGTGAATCTTCGTTTGTTAGTACTTTGATGTATTTATGTAATATTATATAACTTATTATGCTTACGACTGTGCTCGAAAGTAACGAAGCATAAAATATTCCTTTTAAGCCAAATTGAGTATAATTTGATAAAAAATATGCCAATGGTATAAATATCAAAAATACTTGTGAGATACTCAAAAATGAAGCTAATAAAGGTTTTTTTAGTACGTTAAGAGTAGTCGTTACGTTTATCGTTATGCCTCTAAGTCCAATCGAAATCGGCGCGATTTGAAGGTACATAATCATTATTGCGACAATTTTGTCATCGTCCTTGAATGTTCGGGCAATCGGTTCTGCAAATATATACAACAATACGCTCGTCAAAATTCCCCATAAAATTGCAAAAATATGACCGTAATTAATTGCTTTTTTGATTCTATCCAACTTTTGAGCACCCAAATTCTGACCAACAAATGGACCCAAAACAGTGGAAAAAGCCATAAAAACAGCAAGTGTAACTATCTCTATCCTTGAAGCAGCACCAAGCCCTGCGACTGCATCTTGACCATATTTCGCAACAAATCCGACGATTATTCCGAACCCAACGGGTACAATTAAATTTGTAGCAACAGACGGAATTCCAACTTGTAGTATGCTTTTGGCAGAAGATATAAATTCATCGTAAGTGGGAATTTCGAATGTCAGCATATTATCTCTAAAGTGTAGAATATAAATCGAAATTGATAGAGTAACAATTCGAGTACAAACTGTAGCCCAGGCGGCACCAGCAATACCCAATGACGGTATTGGACCCCAACCAAATAGGAATATTGGGTCTAAAATAATATTTACAATCACAGAGATAAACATAATCATACTTGGCGTTTTGGTGTCGCCAATAGCTCTTGTGGCAGAATTACCAACTAATGGAATTACCAAAAACACAGCACCAATAAAAATAATCTGCATATAACTTTTGATATATGGCAGAATATCATTACTTGCTTTTAATAAAATAAATATTTCATCTAAAAATATGGTACCAAATATTGAAAATAATAATACCAAAACTAATGCTATAAAAATACTATCTGTTGTTAATCTCTTTACTAACCTTTCGTCACCCATACCAACTGCTTTCGAAATGACAGCAGAGGCACCATTGCCAAGTCCCATAGCAACACCAGTAAGTATAAATACAATTGGGAATGCAAATGTAATTGCGGCTAATTGTTTTGTTCCTAATTTAGCTACAAAGTAAGTATCAATCAAACTGAACGAAAGCATAAATCCCAAAGCAAAAATCATAGGAATAGAATTAGTAATTAATTGCTTGAGAATATTGCCTTCGGTATACTGTTTTTTGTTTACTTTTGAGGGTTTTTTGACTTGGTCAGAATTTAGATTTTGTTCAGACATTTTGATGTATTTTTGAGTTTAAAATTTGAAATATTTATTCAACATATTTATTAAACATAATAATTTGATTTATAGCAATTAATTCAAACATTTAGAATTAATGATACTTTTCAAATTAAAATACCCATAAGTGACTTATGGGTATTTTTGCTGTAAATTTATACTTAAGAATTTTTACTTAATTAGCTACTAATCACTAATTATAATGTATTTTCGCCTGGTTCCCACTCACAAGGAGTAAGTTTACCAGTTTGTAATGCTTTTAATACTCTTAATACTTCTTTTGAATTACGACCAACTGCTTCTGGATGAATTACAGTATATTGTAATTTACCATCTGGGTCAATAATATACAAACCTCTAAGCGCATATCCAGTAGATTCTTTTAGGATATTGTATTTGGTTGCGTTTGTACGAGTAAAATCAGCTAACATTGGGTAAGGTAATTTTACTAATTGTCTTTCTGAATTTCTCCAAGCTAAGTGAGAGAATTGTGAATCAGTCGAGCAAGCAATTACCTCGCAATTTAAATCTTGAAATTCTTGGTAATGTTTACCAAATTCAGCAATTTCTGTTGGGCAAACAAAAGTAAAATCTAATGGATAAAAGAAAAATACTACCCACTTACCTTTGTAATCATTCAAAGATATATTTTTGAATGCTGAGTCGATAGATAGAGTTGTGGCATCTCCACCAATTAATGCTGTTCCTTCGAATATCGGAGCATCTTGTCCTACTAATAATGACATTTTTTCCTCTTTTGATTAGTTTATAAATAGTTTAAGAAGCATTTACTTTGGAGTTTTACTTAGTTATTTATAATAAATTAAACAAACTTTAATTTTGACTAAGTTTAACTAACAATAAACAACTAAATTACAATAATATAGTCATTAGTTGTTTTATGATAGTTATTATTGGATATTGACGATTTTTTTATAGGTAAATTTTTGGATATATAATTATTTTATTTCAAAAAGCAAAAAGGAATTATCCGATTAAGAATAATTCCCTTTTTAGTTTAGATTTTTAGCATTGTACTTTTTTACTATGTTTCTATATTTATTTCGTAAAATTAAATTGTTTTGCTGTTTTAGAAGATTTAGTTTCTAAAACTAATAAATAAGTGCCATTTGTTAGATTGTAATTAATATTATTGTTATTTAGTAAATTAATCTGAAAATTATTTAAACCGTTATTTAAATTTACTTTTTCTTCCAAAATTCTATTTCCAGCAAGATTATAAATTACTATACTTGCAGCTTCAGAGATATTATTCATATTGTCAAAATCAATATTCAAAATGTCAATCGATGGATTTGGGTAAACTATAAAATTCAAATTGTTTACATCTTCTACGCCTAATTTTGTTGCAAATTCAGATTTATTTGTTTCCTGTACATTGATTATTTCTTTAGTCTGTGGGTCTTGCAACCAAGCAACAACACTAATATTATCAATATTCCAAATGCCTGCTACATTTAGTTCATTATTTGATGTGTATAATTGATTTGCATTAACTGATATATTTGTACCTGCGAATGTAGTCGGCAAGGCTCTACTTACATTTTTATGAGTGGAAACACCATTTCTACCTTTGTATTCTACATCTTCAACTATTGCAATATTCAACAAATAGTTTTTAGCAGTCATTGAACTGATTTCAGTTTTTAACATTAGTTGATTATCAATCAATGTAACTTTTGTCATAACCGAAACATCTGTACTTTTTGCTAATTGTGAGTTTACTTCGCTCTCAATTGTTGTGAAATTATTTAACTTTTTACCATCAACCACTTAAGTTGGAGTGCCTTGTATATTACCATACCATTGAGCTCTTGGAGTTGTAAAAGTTTTAGATTCTTGAAATAATTTATCATCTGAATAAGTAGAAATATGATGATAAACAAAAATAAAACTATCTTTGATAGGTTTATTGTTTATGTTATTATTCATATAAGTATATGATGAGCCACAAGGACCGCAATGTGAATTAGTAAAAACTTCGACTAATACTTTTTTCTGTGCATAACTTGAATTGATTATAACAAAGAAACTGAGTAAAATTATAATATTTTTGGAGAAATTCTTTATAAAAGACTTTTGCATAATAGACCTTTTTTAATAGTGTGTATAAATTATTTGTTTATTTAATTATTAGTGTTAAAATTAAAAATCCCTTACAAATAAATGTAAAGGATTTGATGTAAATCTTAAGTTTAATGATTACAACGTAAATTAATACTTATTCAGCTCTAATTGAATTTTATTTTTTATAAAATCTACAGATGGTACTCCATTTATATAAAATCTACAACTTAAATTAGGTTCAATAGGAAACTTCATATCTTCAATATCTTTTCCATTTAGTAATATTGAAGGTGAACCAATAAATTTATATTTTTTTGCTAATTCTGGAGTATCTACTATAATATTTAGAATCTCAAGATCTTTATTAATTTGTTCTATTGCTAAATTCAAATTATCTAAAAGAGTTTCACTATTTGGACAACCTTTAAAATGTAAAAATTGAATTTTCATTTTTTTCTTCACTTTATTAGCACTATGTAAGTTATTAAAAAAAAGAATTATCAAAAAAATAATAAAAAAGTTGTTTTTGTTAATCATAATGAAACCAATAAGTAATGTAATAGAATATTATTTTGTAAAAATATAATCTTTATTTTTAGCTCCTGCATGACAACCAGCACACATGCCATTCATAAGGTTTGCACCTCTCATTTTACCACCGTCTGCAATTTTGCCATCAGCTCCAATCATGAAATATTCCCATCCACCTTGAGCTTTATTGAATTCGCCACCACGTTTTACCATAGCTGTAAATTCATCCACTGTTTTGGTTGGATTTTCTGAATGTTTTACAACCATTGTTCCAACAGGGAAAACTCCACTTACCGGGTTTTGTCCATTTTTGTAATATACACTTCTTGTTACTGTAGAGTCATTCCCACCGTGAGCCATTTCACCCAAACCGGGGTCAGCACCTTTAAGAACAGCATCTTTTGACCAAGTCATAAATCCAGCAAATGATGCATCGTTTGCAATGACTTCAGTAGAAGGAGTAACTGTATCCTCATCATCACTACAAGATTGCAAAAAAGGAATAAACGCAAATGCAGAACTCATAAGAAGAATTGTAAGTAGTTTTTTCATAAACTATCCTTTAAAATTGATTAAACAAAATTTTAGAATAAATATTTATCGACTAAATAAATAATAATCTTAATAAATATTATATCTATATCTAGTTTAGTGAAGTATAATATATTTCCTTACAAAAAAAGATAATAAAAACCTTTAATAAATCTTTCGGCTCTTTCGGAGCCGAATAAAGAACTAAAAAGAGAAAATAAATTTCCTACAATAATATCACCGCTTCGTGGTTTGAGAAATCTGCACTCAATTACACTCTTTTTTCGGTTTTTTCTAATTGTAGAGACGACCGGCGGGTCGTCTTCCTAATCTTAAATACCCTGCCCAATCTCAAAAATTGCGGGATTAAGTGTTTTATCACGTTTTTTTTATTAAGATATAGCACACATTCATAATATGCAAAATCTACATAAATATAGACACCATTTCTTTTCTATTATTGTGGAAGTATATCTATAAGCGAGAAGTCTCTTTCTAATATCTCTGAATTAACAAATCAATCAAAAGTCACTAAACCAATGAAAACAATGACTTACTATAAATGGGAGCAGTGCAGAAATAAGTAAATCAACCGTGTGGTGAACCCTACGGTTGATTGTAGAACATTGATATTATATTAGGAAGCAATGGGTCTTGACCCATTGAAAAAAAACAAAAAAGAGAACAAGAGGTTACAACCCCTTGATCTCTTTCTATTTATTATATTATTTTATTAAAACTTTGAGATATGATTTAAGATTATTACAGTTTGTTAAGGATTTTTTCTTTTAATTTCTCGTTAGTAACATTTTTTATGATTTCATCTTGATGTATGTTATAATCTAAGCTATTGTATGAGAACTTTTTAATTAACATTTCATCAATATACTTAGATTGCGTTTCATATAATTTACAACCTTTGCATATATAATTATGAATTCTAAGTTCAAATAATTCTATTAAACTCAACCCAAACAAAGAGTTTTTTTCGACCAACTCTGTGGCTTTTAAACAGCTAATCATTAATTTCATTTCGTCATCTCCAAACAATAAATATAAAATTATTTATTTTTATTGAAATAATTTTGCTCAACACATTTTCTTAAGTGAATTTTGGCTCTATGAACCATTTGCCAATAATTAGTCTTAGTTATATCCAAATCCTTACAAATTTCATCTGCTTTCTGGTCAGTCATATATTTAAGTTTTATAACTGCATTCCATTTATCTGGTAATTTTGACAAACAATCAGCTAAAACTTTCTGAAAATTACTATCATCTAATAAACTTTCGCTTTCGAAATCACCAGAAGGCATTTCACCTATATCCCAATGACCATTTTCTTTGAATAAATCACTTATATCTAAATCAATTTTATTTTTGTGCTTAGCTTTTTTTCTGTAGTGCTCATAAATCAAATTATTTAAAATTGACACTAACCAAGTTTTTGGCGAACTTTTTCCTTCAAATTTCTCAAAACTATTTGTGGCAATTACAAATGTATCTTGTACTAAGTCTTCGGCTACTTCTTTATTGGAACTTTTATACAAAGCCCAATTATACAGATAGTCTGAGTAGTCATTTACCCAAGATATAATAATTTTATTTTTATTATCCATTTATAGTTTACTTAATTTTCAAAATAATAGTCTCTATATTTTAAGTGTGATTATAAAAGTTTATTCAAAATATCACGTACGACATAATGGCAGACAGTACTTATTCGTGTCAACACAAAAAGTTTCAAAATATTATAATTGTCATTAATGAAGTATTTATGTTATTATGGCACACACAAAGCTCTTGTTTTGCTTTTGGCACAAATTTTAAAGGGTATTAATTATACAAATAAAAAATTATGAAATATTGAAATTAATAACACTTGTTTTATAAAACTAACAAATGCATAAAATTAACTTAAATGTGTAACAAAAATAAGCATAAGTTTTTTAATTTAATCAAAATTTATTTACTACTAAAACAAAAAATTAAAATAAATTTATACAATACAACGTAAGTTTATAATTTAATAATAACAGGATATATTATGTCTATATATAATATTGACCCATTGAGAGGGTTTGAAACTATTGCTAAAAAAGTTAACCAATTTGCAAATGAAGTGGAGAAAAATATCAATTCAAGCGATTTCCCATCATTTACAATTGAGAAAAATATATTCAATCCAAGAGTGGATATACAAGAATTAGGGGATAAATACATACTTCACGTGGAATTGGCTGGTGTCAAAAAAGAAGAAGTGAAGATATCAGTTTTAGATGACGGCTCTCTGAGTATTTCTGGTAAAAAAGATAACATCCATAGTGAAATTGGCAAAAATAAAATACGTACTGAAAGATTATATGGCGTGTTTAAAAGACAATTTATTTTACCCGAAAATGCTGATATGGATACTATCAAAGCAGAGTATCAAGAAGGTGTTTTGGAAATTAGTATCACAAAAAAATTACCAAAAGTACCAAAAGAAACAATAATTGAAATTAAATAAATAAAAATAATAATTTAACAAAACAAAACAAATAAAGGATATTTAGTAATGACAACGATAAAATTTGACCCATTCAGAGGGTTTGATGGCTTAGCAAAAAAAATTAATACTATGATGAATGACTTGGATAAAGGCGTTAACTTAGAGTTTGGCTCTTTCGCACCAAGAGTAGATATTATAGAAGATGAACAAAAGTTACATTTTGATTTTGAATTAGCTGGTGTCAGCAAAAGTGATGTAAAAGTAACTATAAATGATGAAAATGTATTGGTTGTAAAAGGTACTAAAACGAGAAACAAAAAAACTGAAACCAACAACTCATACGATGCCGAAAAACAAGTATCAAATGATAAAACTAAAGACGATTCTTACTTTTTGAAAGTTGAGAGAAACTTTGGTGAATT
>JBDNHS010000108.1:0-7699 GCA_041688685.1 Kapaibacterium sp. (SeqCode) | reverse complement strand
TAATAATTTTAACTACATATTTCTAAATTGATTAATTCTAAATTGATTAAAAAATGAAACTAAAAAATATACTATATAAAAAAAATTATAACAACGATAACAAAGCGATTGCAACAATCAATATGAATAAAATATTTATGGTTGTTTTAATTAGTTCTATGCTATTGAATATTATAAATTTATATGCTCTAAAAATAAACAAAATTGATGTAAAACCTGAAAATAGAGTATTAATTTATTTAGATGAAACAATTACCTTTAAATCAAAATTGACAAATGATAAATCAAAAGTAGAAATATTATTAGAAAATGTTTATTTTGATGATAGTGTAAAAGATTTATACTTTAATAATAATTTTATAACAAATATCAACACTTTTAATAATGGCACTCAAACAATAACAAGCATAAATTTAACCAAGCCATTAGGTTATACTGCAAATTATTTACCTTATTCTAAATCTATCTTTATAGAAGTATTTGAATGGGATAAAATAAAACCGTCAGAAGATGCTTTCAGAAACGGATTATTGGCATTAGAAAGCGGATTAGTTGACAATTCAATCCAAGAATTACAAACTGCGTCAAGCCTGAATTCCAAAAACTCATTTGCATTTTTGGGACTTGTACAATTACAAAATGGTTATTTTGATCAAGGTTATAGAAATCTTATTATCGCATTTGAAAATAAATCAGACGTTCCTGATGCTTATGCTGCACTTGCACAAATTTATAAAGCAAAAAACGAAGTGCAAACAGCTAATAAATTTTCAAAAATATTTACAAGTTTAACAGGAATAAATTATTTTGATGAAATTGTTATTGATCCAGACCAAATAAATTTAATTAATTATCTAAATTTGAATTATTTAGATAATTTCCAAGTAGAATCAGAAAAAATTGAAATTGATACTACCAAAATCATTTCACTACAAGACTCAATACCAAAAGACTCAACTCAAACTACAAATAGTGAATTTTTACCGAGTGTTTTTTTTAGTTATTTAGCTGGAGTTTTGTTTCTGATTGGTGGTTTTATAATCATATTAATTATAAATAAAAAGCGAAAAAGTAATAAAATAAATTATGCAAAAGAAAAGTTTAAACATTCTTTACAAAATGAAATGGATAATATAGATCCTAATAAATTTGCAAAACAAAGTGAAATCAAAAAACAAATAGCTAAAAGAAAAAAGGAAATAGAAACACAGCATACCAAAGCTAATACTAAAAAAATTACTGATATCTACAATCAAAAACCAAGTATTAATTTAAAAGATTTACCTTATAATATTAACAAAGATGACACTAAAAATGTAGAAATTGATAATAATTCTGATAAAATCGAAAATTTTCTAAAAGATTTCATTGAAGCCAAAAAAAGAGAAGAAAAATCTAATAAAGAAGTAAAAAAGAATAAACAAAATAATAATAACACTAAAAATTATAACTCTAAAAATTATAACTCTAAAAATAATGATTTTAATAATAAATTATATAATACTAAGTTTGAAGAGAAATTGAATAATCAAAAAGATTTTGAGAAAAGTAATCAAAAAAATGAAAAGCTGAATAATAATGATAATTTAGCTCAATTTGATAATAATGATAGCAAAAAAGTTGACGCTAAAACTGAATTAGCAATTCATTTACTACAAAAACAGAAAGAAATGGATTTATTAAAGTCTAAAGGTGAAACTCTATCCAAAAATAGTAGTATTGAAAAAAATGGCTTAGACACAATAAAAACTTTAGAAAATCTAAATAATGATAAATCAAAAATTGATGAGATAAAAAATAAGTTTAAAAATGATAATATATAATTTATTTTAAATTCAGAAAAACATTAAACAATCAAAAACGTTAGATCTTAATTAAATTAAAAACTTTTCAAATTATTATTTTGTATGATATTAAACATATTAAAATTCAAAATGATTAATATTATGACTACTGTTATGATATTGTTTGTTATTTTTAATTTGTCGTTCGTTTCTTTAGCTAATATAAATTTTGTTGAAAGGGCTACAATTAAGTCAGACAGTAGTAAATTCGAAAAATATATTTATAATAAACCAATTATTAAGAATAGTGGCACAAATATTGTGAATTCCAAGTCATTATTACTGAACTCAAAAGTAGAATCTGATACTTCCAAGTCTTTAAATAAAATAACAAGAGTTTGGAGTAATGGGGAAGATAGGTTTGTTGTGAGAGTAGAATTGGCGAGCGGTTACAATGGTGATATACAGTTGTCTGTATTTAATATATTAGGCAAAGAAGTAATTGAAATCCACAAAGGTCAAGTCTCATCTAATCCAACAAATTCCTATGAATATGAATTTTTGAGTTCAAATTTACCAAATGGGATTTATTTGTGTATTCTAAATGGAAGAAATTTTAGAGATGCAGAGAAGTTCATAGTCTCGAGGTAGAAGTGGACATAGATTTAGGATTTTTTACTAAAATTAAGTTAAAGTTGAATTTATTAATATTAATATCTTTAACCTTGTTCTCTTTTTCGATAGTAAATTTATATTCTCAATCATCAGATGGTGGTTATGCACAATCGTATTTATTTAGAAATGTAGGTGCAAGAGCTATCTCTATGGGTGGTGCTTATACTGCTGTAGTTAATGATCCTTCTTCAATTTACTTTAATCCCGCTGGTCTTGGTTTTTTGAATGATGACCCAATTATTCAATCTACAATTACAAATCTAAGTTTAAATAGAACACAATCAAATCTAATGTATGGACAAAAGTTAAGTGACGAATTTGGTATTGGATTTGGAATAAATACACTTACCTCTGGTACTTTTACTGCTCGTGATATTCAAGGTAACCCAGTGGGTCAACTAAATGATTTACAATATAACTTAGCACTTAGTATGGCTTACAAAAATGATGTTGTGAGTTTTGGTTCTACGATTAAATATCTAAAAAACAACTTACAAGGATCTAATATATTTGGAACTGGATTTGCACTTGATTTAGGAACTAAAATCAATGTTGCAGATTTATTTTCTTTTGGTGTTGCTGTTCAAAATTTATCTGGTATGATGTTTTGGAATACAGAATTAGTAAATAAAGAAATTATTCCGTATTCTGTTAGAACAGGTATAGCAATGGAATTTGGACTTAATGAAGAAGAAATTACATCAAGAAACTCAGTAGATGGAGAAATTGAAACTTATATCGTTCCTGCTTCGAGATACATATTATTAAGTATGGATGCAGTCCTCAATCAATTCGAAAATTCTCCAAGACTTAATATGGGTGTAGAAATTGTGCCAATCGAATTTTTGGCATTAAGAGGTGGATTAAGTTTGTACGGAGAAAATGATGGCAAACCTCAAATCTTACCAATGAATAATTGGGGTTCTGGTTTATCTATCAGACCAAACATCAAAAATCTACCATTTAGATTAAATATAGATTATTCAGTTGCAAATGAATTTTTATCAAATTCAGGTATTTCGCACTCATTAGGATTGATTTTCGAATTTTAAATCGTAAGCTATATATCTATTAGCAAAAAAACTCACTTCTAATTTTCAAATCCATTTTTGCCAATCAAAGGTACAAAGTTAAATGAGCCTAATTCTTGAATATCAATTTGATTATTAAAATCTTTAGTAATCAAAACCATTTTTTGTAACTTTTTATCTCCCACAGGTACTATTAATTTCCCATTTGGCTTTAACTGTTTTATCAATTCATTTGGTATTTCCGGTGAAGCAGCAGTAACAATAATTTTGTCAAAAGGTGCATATTTCTCGAGTCCAACTGAGCCATCATCTAAATATTGATTTACACTAATGTCCAATTTTGAAAACATATTTTTGGAATAAATATAAAGCTCTTCAATTCTTTCGACTGTATAAACATCTGCACCCAAATAATGTAAAACTGACGCCTGATATCCACTACCTGTACCAATTTCTAATACCTTATCATTTGGGCTAATATCCAAATTCAAAGTCATAAATGCAACTGTATACGGCTGTGATATTGTTTGATTTGCTATAATAGGTAAAGCTCTATCTTCATAAGCCATATTTGCAAACATTGGTGCCACAAACAACTCTCTTGGTAAAAAAAATATTGCTTCCAATATTTCTTTTTTTTGAATGCCTTTATCAAAAAGTATTTTTATTAATTCTTCTTTTTTATTATTAAATATTGGTTTACTTGCAATCATAAATATTTAGTGAAATCCTTTAGTTTAAACAACTTATTTGTTTTCTTTGTATTCTATTATTTTTTTATTTAGAGTTTCTTCAAATTTTTCAATAGGTATGTTATATTCTAAATCACCCTTTTCTGCAATTGATATTCTGCCTGTTTCTTCTGAGACAACTATTATCAGTGCATCTAAAATATTTGATAATCCAAGAGCAGCTCTATGTCTTGTCCCTAAATGTTTACCTTCTTTTACTAATTCCAAAGTAAGTGGAAGTAAACATTTCGCATAAGCTATAGTTTGATTTTCTACAATCACAGCTCCATCATGAAGTGGAGACTTAGGATTAAAGATAGCTAAAATCAACTCAGTCGATACTATCCCTTGTATATGTACACCTTTCGTTACGGTCATATTTACACTTTGAGAGCGAGTAAGTACAATGAGTGCGCCTGCGTGTGTTTTAGATAGTTCTTTTACGGCATCAACTATTTCATCAATTGTTTCACTTATTCTAGACTTTAGGAAGTATTTAAAGATTTTGGTCTCTGTTACAATAAGTAAGAATTTTCTAATTTCTGTTTGAAAAATTATAATAAATGAAATTAAAGCAATATCAGAAATTGTTCTCAAAATCCAATTTACAGATTTTAAATTTAGCGACTCTGTAATAAATGACAATCCAATTGATAATATAATGATAAACAATACTTGTAAAGCAATTGAATCTTTTAATGAATTATATACTGCATATAATAAAGTGCCGACTATAAATATATCCAGCACATCAAACATACTAAAAGTCAAAAACCCTATTTTGAATAGTTCGTTCATTAAAATAGATTAATAATTATACATATAATTTATATTTTACTCTATAAATTATTTTTAATATTACAAATTAACAAAATAAAATTAAATTTTATTTATTAGTTTAATTTAATTCAACATTATCTTTTATTTCTTTGTTATTTTTGTAATCATTGTTATAATTATTATTTTCATAAGCTTTTATAATATCTGCTACTAACTTATGTCTTCCAACATCTTTATTATCAAAATAAATAAATCCAATTCCTTCAATATCTTGTAGTATATTTGACGCTTCAACTAAGCCAGAGTTTCTTTTATCAGGTAAATCTATTTGAGTTACATCACCGGTAATTATTGCTTTAGAATTATTACCTAATCTTGTCAAAAACATTTTCATTTGTGCTTTTGTCGCATTTTGTGCTTCATCTAAAATAATGAAAGAATTATTAAGAGTTCTTCCTCTCATATATGCTAATGGATTTATCTCAATAGTGTTTTTTTCTCTTAATATTTTGAATTTATCAATTGTAATCATTGCTTGTAGTGAATCTGTCAATGGTCTTAAATAAGGGTCAATTTTTTCATTTAAATCACCTGGTAAAAAGCCCAATGATTCACCAGCCTCGACAGCAGGTCTTGATAGTATTAATCTATCCACTTCACCTTTTTTCAACGATTGTAGTGCCATTGCAACGGCTAAAAATGTTTTCCCAGTACCAGCAGGACCAATTGCAAAAACCACATCATTTTTTTTCGATAAATCAACATACTTAATTTGATTTGGTGTTTTAGCTCTAATTTGGTCTTTAAATCCACTATAAACAATATTCTTTTCATTTGAAACACCAACATTGTCAACTTTATTGTTATTGATTTGTAATAATTCAATAACATTATTAATATCACTTTCTAAAATTATGTTATTTTTTTTGAGTATATAAGATAATTCTTTTATTAAATTTTCAATAAGTTCAATTTCGTTAGTTTTACCTTTAATTTTAATGATATTACCACGAAAATTAATAGTAGAATTAAATCTCATTTCAATAAAATTAAGTAAGTTCTCATTAGAACCCAAGTACGTTAATAAATCAAGATCCTCAATTAAAAATTTTTTTTCTATAAACATAAGTTGTTATTACTATTTTAAATATAAATTAATGTAAAAATTAAATAAACAATCAAATTATTATTTTTAGTGATTATCAAAAAAAAATACCTCCCTTTAAACAAAGAGGAGGTATAAAATATTAGTCATTAGTGATTAGAATAACTGTTATAATTAAATTTATTAAATTTATTAAATTTATCATAAATTAGTTATTACCTTTAACTGCACCAGTTTCAGTTTGATTAGCGTCTCTTTTCATTCTCCAATATTTTCTTTCAGCTTTCATTTCATCATCATTTTTTGGAGCATTTGGTGGTAAAGTTAAAACTTGACCTGGGTAAATAATATCAGGATTTCTTATGATTTCTTTATTTGCTTGCCAAATTTTTGGCCACAACATTGGGTCACCATATATCTCTATTTTACCAGCGATATTCCATAAACAATCTCTGTTTTCAGCCCAAGTACCAACTGTATAAGCTTTTATAACTTTTTCTCTGTATAAACCTTTAATGTCTTTAGACAAAGTTATGATTCTTGGATAAATGTCAGGTAAAATTGAAATTTTACTTTTTCTAAGTTCATTCAATTCATTTTCTAAGCCTTTAATTTCATCAGTTTTATCAGCCAATTGGTCGTCATTGAGTCTTTTCATATCTCTGACTTTACCTTCCAAAATACCCAATTTTTGTTTGAATGCTTCAATTTCAGAATTAGAAGCACCAACCATTTGAGCAATTGCATCTTCGCAATCTTTAAGTGATTTTTTTGCGCTTTCCATTTGAGCTTTCAAATCAGTTTGTTTAGTTTGGATATCAGCTAATTTGCTTTCCAAATTTTTAACAATTTCTTGAAAATCTAAAACTCTAAATTCAGCTTCTTTTTTAGTTAATTCTATATCTGGTTTACTGTCTGGTGCTCTTTGAGCTAACAAACTATTTATTGAAAAGACAGAAATTGTCAATAAAAGTATTATATTTTTAAATTGTTTTTTCATTTTCGCCTTTGAGATGATTTTTTATTTAAGATTAATTATTAATTATATTTTTTTACAACTTTTCATATTTAAATTAATAAATACTAAGGTTCTGGTGTGTAATCTGGCCATACGTTGGGCCAAGTTTTTAATTTGTCTTCAATAAATTTTCTCTTTTTGTTACAATCATCAGCTACACTTTGAGCGCTCTTGATTTCCGAATCCAATCTAATATTTTCGGAATTAATCTTAGAAATCTCGTCTCCCAAAGATTTTTCTTTTCTTCTTAATTCTTGTAGCATTATTTTTTGCTCTTCAGTTATCATTGGAGTACAATCAGTCAAACTTAAAACAGCAAAAACAGTAAATATTGCTAAGACCAATACTTTCTTTACTGACATTTTTACCTCTATTAAAATTTATAAATTATTAATTTTTCTATATTAAAAACAAATATGTATTCTAATTATTGCAAACTTAAAATGATTTTTTAAAATTGTAATTAAACACAACACAAATATCTTAAAAAAAAAGACTTTAACCTAAACTTATTAAAAATAAATCATAAATATTTACTATTATTATTCAACATTATATTGTTAATTATGTAAATT
>JBDNHS010000107.1:0-2477 GCA_041688685.1 Kapaibacterium sp. (SeqCode) | reverse complement strand
TATTTTGGGTAATGAGATTATGACTATCCCAAATTACAGAAATAAGACAGAAATAGACGTGAGTATTTTATCAATAGGTACTTATACAATACAAATCCAAACAACAACTGATATCAAAAGTCAAAGATTTTTAATTAGTAGATAGAATTTTAGAACAAGGGGTTACAATCCATTTTTCTTTTTTTTTCTCCGATCTCTAATGTGTGATTTGTGTAACATATAAATTTATAATTGTAACATTAATTTTTATTAATATATTATTTTTGTAGTGGACAATGATAACTTAAAATCAATATCTCTACAAATCAAAAAGACTAATTCCAAATACCTAATCATCGTTTTAAAAGTCATATTATAAAAAAAATTAATTTTTTTTCATAAATGATTAATAAATTTGGAAATTAACTTTTTTATTCTTAGTTTAATTTTAGAAGATATATGAAAATAAATTAATAAAAAATTCATTATTAATTAATAATAAAAATCATTTACTATTTCAATTATTCACTATTATACCGAGGTATATTATGGAAAGTATTTACTCAAATATTCCAAATAACATAAATAAGTTGTCGCTTATCAAAAGAATGCAACAACTATCAATGTTATGCCTGTTTGTTTTATCTGTAGGTTTTGTAACATTTTCAATTTCCACTGCACAAGAAAGTAGGAAATACGGGGAAGTAGTATCGGGTGTTCCAACTTTTAATGGTTGTACTCCTAAGTTAGGTTCAATATGTAAGATAATCACAACTATCGGTGACGAAAGTAATATTAGCGTTAGTTATGAGTTAATAACTGATGATGCCACAATGACTACACCATACCTGAAATTTGAAATTACGCGTGCAATGTCAGAAAAGCCTGGCTCAATGACTGTGAATGAAGACTTAATGTTAGATGAATCTTTTAGCGAATCTGTTGATAAACTTTCAGCAATAGTATTATTGAGAGGTGACTATAAAGTCAATTATAACGGAACTTTATATGGAAGTTTTAATATACCGATTAGATATGAAGTATATTCAAAACCCATTAGATGCGACTTAGTTCAAGATGGTAGTTTTAGTAATGTTACAACATTTACTGGAAATAATTCATCTAATATCTCTGGTTCATCAAATCCTTGGAAGCCAGGAGTTTATTCTCCACAATGGGGATTAGGTGACGGTTGTGATGGTGCCGGCGGTGCTGTGCAAATGTGGGGAAATAAAGTAGTTGGGGAATCTTTGATACAGACTCTTGGTGGTGGGGGAATAATATTAGGACAAAGATATCAAATTAGTTTTTGTGCAAAATTATTAAAAAGTGGTAATAGTACAAATCCAGTTAAAAATGTTGTTAGATTTAGAATTATTGGTTATAATGGTACAGCACCTAACAGAGCTACTTTACCAACAGCAAATGCTACTTTAATCTATGAAACTCCAGATATTACTTCAACTAACTGGCAGAACTATTTGTCTTGTAGTTGGGTTGCTGACAAAAATTACACAAATATTGAAATTTTACCTGTAAACGCAAGTTCCACTGATGATGGCGATTTTGTATCGTGGGGTAAAATTGATAATGTTAAAATGTGTCAATTAAATCCTTGTGATGGATTAAGTGCAAAAATTTATCCTGATACAAAAATTACTGATAAATGTTGCTTTAAAGTAGATTTAGGATTACAATCTTGTATTTCAAATCTTAAAAGCATAAGATTAACCGCACCTGCAGGAATTACATTTACTGGTGCATCTGCTCCAACAAGTTGGACTCAAACAACTCAAACAAGCAGCCAAATAGTTTGGGATAGCCCAAGTTCTGCAAATGGAGTTTATACAGGTGGATCGTTCTGTGTAAGTGCACCAAATGCTACTCCATTTGTTGTATTAATAGAATGGCTTGATGATAAAGGTAATATTATCTGCCGTACAGAACAGAGAATGGCTTGTCCTCCACCTTGCTTAGATATTCAAAGGTTAAAATATATAACTTGTGTAGGTTATAACACTAATGGTAACCCTCAATATAGTTTCTGTTTAGATGTTGTTAATAATGGACTTCCTCAAACATTTACAATGTCTTCTACTTCTGGAGTATTTACTCCAAGTACATTTAATTTACTAAGTGGAATGAATTCAATTTGTGGAATGTTTAGCCCATCGGCTATACCACCTCCTGCCTCATTTACATTAATAATGATGAATAAAGATAGAAGTTGCAGAGATTCAATTTCAATCAAATCTCCAGATGATTGCCCTCCACGTGAGTGCTTGAACATTGGCGAAATTAAGTTAAATTGTTTGGCTACTAATCAACTCGGTAATCCAACTTATACCTATTCATTAGCACTAACAAATGTATCTGGAATTTTTCCTAATACCATTACTATTAGTAGTAATGGCGGTATCGAAACGGTATTAACAAATGTCCCACTTAATATTACTTCACTTCAAAATGGAGTATTACAAAATGCAATTGCTATAAAT
>JBDNHS010000106.1:0-6300 GCA_041688685.1 Kapaibacterium sp. (SeqCode) | reverse complement strand
TTATATATCGACCAATGCTTTGATGCACAAAGTAAATAGTGAAAAATATAACTTTAATTTTTGTAATGATTGCGAAACCGTATTTTTAACTAATCCAGTCCTGCCAACAGATTTGGATAAATATTATACCGAAAATTATTTGCCATACAGAGGTGCTAATGCTTGGGGGGAGTTCAGTTCTTTTGTTAAAAATAATCAAAAACAACTTGATTTGCTTCGAGTGAATTTAGTAAAAAAATATATAAAAATAAATGATAAGTCTATTCATATTTTAGATGTTGGTTGCGGAAATCCAAGTTTTTTGTCAGTTGTCCAAAAGAATCTACAAATAAAATGCAGCGGAATAGATTTTTCTGATGCAGGTTGGAAAGGTGAAAATTTTACAGAATTAAATCTTACAAAATCCTCAATAGAAGATTTTCAAACTACTGAATTGTTTGATGTTATTACGTTGTGGCACTATTTGGAGCATGATTATAATCCACAAAAAACCATCGAAAAGTTATATAATTGCCTCAAACCTGGTGGTAAAATTATTATCGAAGTACCTGATTATAATAATATAATTGCTAAGCAGCAAAACAACCATTGGCAAGGTTGGCATAGTCCGAGACACATTTCTTTATTTGCCAAAAAAAGTTTTACTGTCTTATTTAGTAAAGATAAATGGAATATTGTCAAACACTTACGCTATGGTACACTTGACGCATTTACGTTATGGTGGTTAGGCAAAATGGAAAAGAAAGGAATTGATTGGTCAGGTAGTATGGAGGGTGAATTTTGGAGACTTGTATTTTTAAAGGTTGTAACATTCCCATTTTTTATTTTTGAGAAAATAATTCCGATGGGTGTACAAATAATAATTGTCGAAAAAAAGTAAATATTAGTTATTAGTTATTCTATTATTAGTTATTAATTATGAGTCAAATTACAACATGTACATTCTTTAATTTGAGTGGCTTAACAAATAAATGGTGGGCTTTCAAACAAATGCAACTAAGCACAAATTCATTGAGTGGAATTGATGGCTTGGTTTTCACTAAATTATTAGGTTCTGGTGCCAAAAATGGCTTTAGTACAATACCTAATTTTGGAGTTTATGTGCTTTTGTGTGTTTGGGATTCAGAAGATAAAGCTAATACTTTTTTTTTAGAAAATGATTATTTTATAAAATACACCTCAAAATGTGATGAATATTTTACTGCTTTTTTAAATTCAGCCGAAGTGCACGGAAAGTGGGATGGAATTCAGCCATTTATTCCAACTGCAAAACTTAGTTTAGATAAACCAGTTATGGTTTTAACACGTGCAACAATTCGCCCTTCAAAATTATTTTCTTTTTGGCGTAGAGTAGGCAAAGTTAGCGAAAGTTTAGAAAAATATGATGGATTATTAATATCACTTGGTGTGGGGGAGTTGCCTCTGATTCAGCAAGCTACTTTAAGTATCTGGAAAACTCAATCAGAAATGATGGACTATGCTTACAAAAACAAAAAGCACAAAAAAGTAGTTTTGCTAACAAGAAAATTAAATTGGTATAAAGAAGAAATGTTTTCTAGATTTGTACCTTATAAATTTCAAGGAATTTGGGACGGCAAAAGCGTTGAGAATTTGTTAGACTAAATGTAGAGACGACAGGCGGGTCATCTTTCTAATCTTAAAATTCTCCAGCACAATTTTAAACTCTCTATCAACCGTATGGTTAACCCTACGGTTGATTTCTCTACATCGCTTTTTCCATCAAAAATGCACTCAATTACACTCTTTTCCGTAAATTCCCCTTTATGAAAGGGTGGCAGACGCAGTCTGACGGGGTAGTTTCTTAAATTCTTTCCAAATAATATCACATTCAAAATATGCAAATTCTACACAAATACAGACAACCTATCTTTCCCATTATTTTAGAAGTATAACTATAAGCGATGAGTTTTATTCTATTATCACTGAACTAACAAACCAATCAAAAAGCCACTAAACCAATGAAAACCCACACAAATACAGATAATACAAAAAATAGTTCAAATTGTGGGAAACTTTTTTAATATTATTTTAATATTTATTTGCTTTTTGTTAGGAATTTAATTTAATTTGGTGTTAGTAACAAATTGCAATATAAATATTTGTTATTAAGTCAAGTATAAAGTAACTGAACGAGATAGTTGCCGTGAATTTCGGAGATTTTATAGCGCAACCTTGACTTTGTTTTTTAATTTACAAAATAATTAATTAATAAATATATAGGTAAAACTATGAAAAAAATCATATTTTCTCTGCTTATGGCTTTCGATGACTCTAATACTACTTGTTCAATAGATAATAATAATTCGATTTTAAATCAATTTATTGCTGACCCTAATATGATAGAATCTGCTTGTATAAGCATTGACTGTGAGTGTCCATAATGAAAATAAAAATTAATAAAAACATTAAAATACTATATTTAATTCTAATAATATTAGTCAGTTATAATTTAAATTCTCAATATTTAGATGGATATTATATTTTAGATTATGAACATAAGGGCGGAACTTTTAGTAATGATACAATTGTCATTTATGGTGATCAAGGTCAGTTTATATATTCATTAAATAATGGAGCAAATTGGCAACAATCTTTTATTGGTGCTTATACTCAATTTCTTGATTGTGAAATATATAGAAATGAACTAATATTTATAAACAATTTTGGTTTGCTTAAGGGTAAAGTAATTGATAACAAAATGAAAACATTTAATATCAATAATTTACCCTCTAATTCAAAAGTAATTAAATTATTCAATGAAAACAACAAAAGATTAATTTGTTTAACTTCAAATGGTGAAGTGATTATATTAGATGATATTTATACGCAAAATAATGATGTATATAAAGTTAAAGACAATAGTTTTATTAATCCTAAAATATTTTATTCCGAACCATACTATCTAATACTCGATTCAAATTCATTATTTTATTCTACAAATTTAAAAGATTGGAAAGAGAATAATATTGACATAGTTACAAAAAATGAGTTTTTGGACTACGAAAAAATTAATGAAATCAATTATATAATTACAAAAAATGAAATATTAAAGTTAGATGCAACTTTTAATGTAATTTCTAAAATAGATAGTGAGCGAGAACTATCAGGTATTATGAACTATAATGAACAAGTACTTCTTGTCAATAATTTACCTTTTATTAATGACAAAGATACTTTATTCTTAAGTTCAATAAATGAAAAAAATCAAATTATAACTTCAAATCATTTTTTAGATATTAATAAATTTTTATTAATTAATAATTATAAAATAAATACTTTAATAAAATTAAAAAACGAGATTTTATTGGTAGGACCTAAGAAATTAGTAATTAGTTTAAAAAACGATAATTTTGTAATTAAATCAATAATGCCATTTGGATTAAAAAGAAATGTTGATGCTGGAATTAGTTTAAAATTTGTTTCTGAAGAAAAAGGCATAATTAAATCAATAAATAATCAACTTTTTACTACTATTGATGGTGGTGCAACTTGGTCAAAGTTTGGAAATTTTGGCAAAACAAGTGTGGTTAATGCAGTTTTTGAAATTAAAGAAGATACAATTTTATACTACCTACCTAATTTTAAAGAAAATGATATTTTAATTAGTAATGATTTTGGAAAAACTTTTAATAGTTTTGGTATAGATTTTATAGGTACTGGGGCAAAAAAAATTGATTTTACAGGTGATGGCTTTTACATTTGTGATTATAGAGGGGATGTTTTTGGGACATTCATGAGTATTGTTAAATATAATATGAATGCTACTTTGGATAGTACTTTTGGAAATATTAATTCAAAACAACCAGGAATTACTCAGCTTGATTCTATTAGTTCATTATTGTTGCAAACTCTGAATAAAGATAGTATTTATATATTAGCATTTGATTTAAGTTACAAAGGTAATTTTAAAATTAATCTTTATAACTTAACCAATAATGGTAAGGATATTAATATTGTTGGTAATCCAAATATTGACATTTCAAATTTTAAAATATTGAAAGATAAATCATTTATATCTTCACAGTTGGTATATTCCGAATTAAATAAATTTATTGAAAATATTTATAAAAGCACAGATTTTGGAGAGACTTGGAAATTAACTTATTCAGGTGAAGCACAAGATAATTCAAGATATCAAAATGCAGTTTTTGAAGTAGATGTCGATACAATTTATTTTGTAAACCAAATAAAGATATTGAAATCTACAAACAAAGGTGAGACTTGGGTTAGAGAAAATTTTAAGAATTATATCTATTCTACTAATGGTTTTTCTTCCAAAAATAATATAAAATATTTGATTACAGGAAGTCCGAGTAATACAGTACTAAATAAATCAATTAAGACTGATTTTGTCTCATCAGTAGAAATTATTGAAAATAATATCGAAGATATAAACTATCTTTATACTATGCCACCTTTTCCTAATCCGTCGACTAATTCAATAACAACTAAAATATATTGGGATAGTTCAATTGACATTAATTTAGAAAATATTGGTATTTATGATATTATGGGTAATAAAATCATTGCAAATGATAATATACGTTTGGAGAAATTGAATAATTATAGTGGAAATCTAATTTGGGACACCTCCAACCAACCCAAAGGCACATATTTACTCAAAATCCAGCATGGTAATAATACTAAGTCGGTGAAAGTATTAGTGAATTAAAACTATTACACCTACTCTTCCTTTTATACTTTTTGGCTATCATAGTTAGTAACATTGGTAGCCATTTTTTTTGTTTATGAAAAATGAAGGTTAGGATGAAATAAAAATAATTATTACTTTTATTTGTCATAAATATAAATTCAATAATTTAATTATGAAAAAAAATCAACTATACTACATATTTCTATTTTTATTTTTTGTTGTATCAGTTTTTTCGATAACGGTGCTGCCAGATACTTATCATCAATACAAAATTGACGGAAGTATTACTCGTACCCAAGGGGATTTGAAGGATTTTACTATAACTGTACTTGGCAAACTTAAGGATTCGACCAATCTAATTCCTTTGAACAAATACGGTGCGGATTATTTGGATAACCAAGATTCTCCAATTGCACTAACTGATAAAAATGGAAATTTTAATCTTGTTTTTAGCTGCAAATATGGTGAATTAGAAGCTTACGCACTAAAGGTAGTTATGCCTTTGGGCGAAAGTTATGTTACAAATCTCTATTACACAAAAGATTATAACAGACAAGAGATTTTACAAAGATTTACTTATTCTAACGAAAGCGGTTGTAGTTGCGAAAGTACTACTTCTACCGAAATGGTAGTAAGCGGATATGTTTACAATAATAATATAGGTGCAGTTCAAATACCTTATTAATAAAAATTTATTTTTTATTGGTCATTGCTTCTATTTTGTCGATTGCATCTCTCTGAAATTCAAAATCATTACTAAATCCTCTATCAATGTATTGAATTTTACCACTTTTATCCACAAAGATTAGAGTTGGTAAGCCATTGACACCAAACCTTGATGGCAATAAATCCGTTTCGTCAATATAAAAAGGAAATGCAACTGGAATTTGCTTTAACATCTCAGAAACTGCTTTTTCCCTATCTTTTTCCTGCTCCCAAATATCTATTGTTATCAATTCAAAATCGCTACTGTCTTTATAATTTATGTATAACTTTTCAACGCTTGGATACATTAATTGGCAAGGTCCACACCAAGTTGATGTAAAAAATAACAGCAACACTTTATCTTTTTTATCAGACAAATCAATATAAGTTCCGTTTAGTTTTTTGACCGAACCATATACATTATCACCGTTTAATTTTCTCAAGTTCAAGAATTTTAATCTTGATTCTTTTGCAATGGATTTCAGTTTATCAATATATTTATTAATTTCTAAATCTATTATTTCTTTATTAATTACCGTAATATCTTTATAATCAGTAAATGAAAAATTTTCTTTCAAAAAGGACTTGTAATCATTAATTATTGAGTCATTATATACAGAATTTACAACTGCTTTTTTGTAATAATTATTCGTTAATAATTCAATTTTTAGTTCATTATCGTCAGTATTTTTGAGATATCTTAAATTCAAAATTGCATTAAGTAATAACCTTGAATTTACATTTTCACCCACAAGATTAATTGATTTATTATAATTAAATTCAGATAATTTGTAATTTTTATTCAAAAAATGATATTTAGCTAATAATTCAAAAACACCTGCCTCAGAAATTATTTTTGACTGTCTCCATTCGTAATCATTCATAAAATCTGGTTTGTGAACAAATATCTCATTGATTTG
>JBDNHS010000105.1:0-5982 GCA_041688685.1 Kapaibacterium sp. (SeqCode) | reverse complement strand
TGGCTTTTGGCAGATAGGACAGATTTTAGAAGGTAGATTTTGTTTTTTGTGCATTACATTTTAATAAAATAAAAACAAACACGGTAAACCTAAAAAGTCATATTCAAAATAATGAATTTGTGCTTGTATTTTTTGATTGTTCAATTTTGGCATTAACGGTTTCATTTTTTCGTTGGATTTCGATGAATTTGAAATCAGTTAATGATTGCTCCAAATTAATTATTTTGCCATTATGTTTAATGATAGCAAAACCTTTTTCGAGAGGTAAGTTGGGGTTTGATTTTTTTAGTATTTCTGTCAAATAATCTAATTTTTTATTTTTATTATCTAAATTTCTATTAATAGTAGTTTGTAATAATTTGATATTCTTGTTTAAATCATCTTTAGTTCTGATGATTTTGTCATTTACTTTTTTTTGTAAGCTTTCTTTCCATAAATCATCCAACATTTGATATTTTAGATTTAGATTTCTATTGATTAATTTTTCCATTTTTTCGATAGAAGTATCAAGAAAGTTTAGAAGCTTTGTTTGTTCAAAAGGAGTAGCGAGTTCGGCTGCTGCAGTTGGAGTGGCCGCTCTTTTATCAGCAACAAAGTCTGCTATTGTAAAATCGGTCTCGTGACCAACGGCAGAGATTACAGGTATTTTTGAATTAAAAATCGCATTAGCAACTATTTCGGTATTATAAGCCCATAAGTCTTCGATAGAGCCACCGCCACGCCCTACTATCAGTATATCTGCATCAGTTTTGTTTAAGTCTTCTATGGCATTACTAATGTCTTTAGCTGCATCATTACCTTGTACTATGGTTGGTCTAAAATAAATTATTGCATAAGGGAAACGTCTTTTGATAGTTGAGAACATATCTTGTACTGCTGCACCAGTTGGAGAGGTCGAAATACCTATTTTTAATGGTAAGTTAGGAATTAATCTCTTTCTTTCACCAGCAAAATATCCTAATTTTTCTAATTTAGCTTTCATTTCCTCGAAAGCCATGTACAAATCACCCATTCCAATAGGTGACAGATAAATTATATCAAGTTGGTAGGTGCCTCTTTGTCCATATACAGACAAGTTCCCTTTGACTTTGACATTCATACCTTCTTTGGGAATAAAATCTAATCTACGTGATTTCCACATAACACAAGAGATTTGAGCTAATTCATCTTTGAGCGTAAAATATCTATGACCACTGTAATGCGGTTTAAAATTTGATATTTCTCCGGTTATTGTTACAGTACCTATTTGGTCTTCCATATAGGACTTAATTATATCCGTAAGCTCCGATACTCTTAATACAATCTCTGACATATTTTAATATAATTTTTAAGAATTATGTTTAATAATTACAATTTAGATACAAATTCTAAACTATGTATTTTATCTTTATTAAGTTGAGAAATAATTTCATCGATTGAATTAAATTTTTGCTCATTTCTAATGTAATCAATAAAAGAAACTTTTAACTTATTTCCATAAATATCTTGATTAAAATCAAATATATTTATTTCTATTGTTAACTTTTTATCATTATCAAATGTAGGTCTGAAACCAATATTTGCCATTCCAAATAATTTAGTGCTGTAGTTTTCAATTTCGAGTTTGACAACATAAACTCCATTCATTGGTATCAACCTATATTTATCACTGATTTCAATATTTGCTGTCGGGAAACCAATTTGTCTCCCACGTTTAAATCCCTCAACAACAAAACCTTTGATGTAATAGTCGTAACCAAGCATTTTATTTGCAATTTGTATTTCGCCATTAGAAATACTTTTTCTTACTTTTGTAGAAGAAATAGCATTTTCATCTAAAAGTAGTGGAGCTACTTGTTCAATTTCAAAATTCAAAGTATCATTGATTTCTAATAATAAATTGATATCACCTTCTCTATTTTTTCCAAAAGAATGGTCATAACCAATTAAAAAATAGTTAAAGCCAATATTTTTATAAATAATATCTTCGATAAAACTTAATGGACTTGTTTTGGCAAAATCTTTTGTAAAATTAATCACTAAAACATTTTCAACGCCATAATCTTCAAATAGTTTTAATCTGTCTTCCAAATCATTCAATAGTTTAATTTCGTCTTGTTGATTATTACTAGTTTTATGGATTGAATTATCAGAATTATTATCAGTATTATTAGTAGTATTGCTCTTATTTTCGCTCAAAACTATTCTTGGATGTGGGTCTAAGGTAACAATAAAACTACGTGATTTAGTTTTTGTAGCCAAATCAGTTAATTTTTGGATAATTTCTTTGTGACCCAAATGTACACCATCAAAAGTACCAACAGTAATTACGGTATTTTTGTCATAAGGCACATCTTTAATATTATAATAAATATTCATTTTGAGAAATTAATATTAGTGATATTATGTTAATTCAATAGAATCTGCTTTAAATTTATTTAAAAAATCTTCCAAATCAATAGCATCAGATAATTTATAATCGCCGATAGCATCACGGACTAATTCTTTTAGATAAGCACCAGTCCCTAATTTTTCACCAATATCATTTGCAATAGAACGAATGTATGTGCCTTTTGAGCAATTTATATTTAATTTCAATACTGGATTTTCAAAACTAATAACTTCAATCTTATTAACTGTTATTTCTATTTCTGGAATTTCAATTTCTTCATTTTTTCGGGCATAAGTGTACATCCTTTGTCCGTTGATTCTTTTTGCTGAGTATATTGGAGGTTTTTGTTTAATCAAACCTCTAAAATTCTCTAACACTTTATCAATGTTTTCAATTGAAATATTGGAAGTATCTTTTGGATTTTCTTCCTCCGACTCCAAATCAAATGTTTTGGTAGTATTACCCAATTTAATCGTTGCAATATAATTTTTGTCTATTGCTTGAATGGTGTCAATTTTTTTTGTTGCTTTTCCAATTGCTAATATCAATAATCCAGAAGCTAATGGGTCTAATGTCCCTGCGTGTCCGATTTTTTTGATTCTTATTGTATTTCTTATCTTAGCAACAACATCAAATGAAGTCCATTCTTTTGGTTTGTTTATTAATAAAAAAATCTCATTAGTTGTTGCCTCGGCAAACAATTCTTTGAGATTTTGATTAAAGTACTTATTTATTATTATCATTTTTGGAGCATAGAAACTTAATTTAACTAATTTTCAGTTGTGTTTTATGAATCAGAAGACTCAGTAGATTCAGTCGTGTCGTCTTTAGTAATATCTTGAGTATTCTCAGCGTTCTGTTCTTCAAGTATTTTATTATTAATACTAATCTTATCCAAAACTTTTTGAATTTGACCCATTTTTTCCATACTATCATCAATAAAGAATTTTAGTTCTGGAATATACTTAAGAAAGGCATCTCTAGACAATGCAGCTTTAATTTTGAATTTATTTTTCTCAAGTATAGTAACAAATTGTAAAGAATTAATTTTGCCACCAAAACAACTGATATAAATTTTAGCATTTTGTAAGTCTGGCGATATTACAATCTCATTAATTGATGTAATACCAGAATTAAATTCTTTTGCCAAATCATTAATAGGAGTTGAAATTGCTCTTTTTATAACACTTCCAATTTTTTCAGTTCTTTTACTCATAACAAAAAATATTATTTAAGTTTGCGTTTTACTTCATTAATTCTAAACGGCTGAATTATATCATTTACTTTGATATCACTAAAATCTTTAACTAAAACACCACACTCAAATCCAGAATCAACTTCTTTTACATCTTCTTTTTCACGTTTAAGCGACATAAGAGAACCGGTATGAATTAACAAACCATCTCTTAATACTTTAACTTTGTCATTTCTATGGATTTTGCCATTTAAAACATAACAACCAGCAATATTTCCAATTTTAGAATTTTTGAATAATGCTCTAACTTCTACATTACCAATAGTTTCTTCAACTAAATCAGGAGCCAACAAGCCTTCCATTGCATTTTTGAGGTCATTGATACAATCATAGATAATATCATAGTATCTAATTTCCACACCTTCATCATCAGCTAATTTTTGTGCTTTTGGAGTTGCAGTATTATGGAAACCAACTATAATTGCTCCAGAAGCTACTGCCAACATTACGTCTGATTCGCTAATAGGTCCAACTGCTTTGTGAAGTATATTAATTTTTACTTCTTCAGTAGTTAATTTCAATAATGAATCTGTTAATGCTTCCATAGAACCATCAACGTCAGCTTTAATAATCAATCTCAAATCTTTGACATCACCTAATCCAGTACTTGCTGTAAAGTCTTCCAAAGTAACGTGTTTGAACAATCTTACTTCTTGTTCACGTTTAATTTGTTTTCTATCAGAAGCAATTTTTCTCGCTTCTGTTTCACTTGAAACTGAAATAAATGTATCACCAGCAGATGGTAAAATGTCAAATCCAATTACTTTAACTGGTTGAGACGGGTAAGCAACTTCTACTTTATTGCCCGTTTCATCAAACATAGCTCTAACTTTTCCAGAAGAGATACCAGCAACAAAAGCGTCACCAATATTTAGAGTACCTTTTTGAACAACAACAGTAGCTGTCGAACCAAAACCCCTATCCATATTTGCTTCAACAATTGTTCCTCTTGCATTTCTATCAGGATTAGCCTTTAGCTCCATTAATTCTGATTCCAAAAGGATTTTTTCGAGTAAATTATCAATGTTGATACCCTGTTTAGCAGATATTTCAACACATTGATATTTACCACCCCAATCTTCGACTAATACTTCGTGTTCAGACAATTGTTGTCTAATTTTATCTGGATTAGCATCTGATTTATCTATTTTATTAATAGCAACAATAATAGGAACATTTGCAGCTTTTGCATGGCTAATTGCTTCAATAGTTTGAGGCATTACCATATCGTCAGCAGCAACAACTAATACAACTATATCAGTTAATTGTGCACCTCTGGCTCTCATTGCAGTAAATGCCTCGTGACCAGGTGTATCTAAGAAAGTAATAGATTTTTGATTTATATTTACTTTATAGGCACCAATATGTTGAGTTATACCACCAGCTTCTCCAGTAACAACTTTAGTTTTACGTATATAATCCAATAATGAAGTTTTACCATGATCGACGTGACCCATTATCGTAACGATAGATGGTCTTTCAATCAAATCTTCTTCATTATCTTCAATGTCTTCTATACCAGAATCCATATCATCTTGAACAAAAATCACCTCAAATCCAAAGTCATCAGCAATTAAAGAAATTGAGTCTTTATCTAACCTTTGATTAATAGTAACCATTAGCCCCAATTTCATACATCTCATAATAATATCAGAAGGAGACGTACCAATTAAAGATGCCAAATCACTTGTAGAAACAAATTCTGATAATTGTAATCTTTTAGATTCAATTAATTGATCTTCTTGAATTTTTTGTTCTTTTTCTTCTCTTTCTAATTTTTTCTTTTGACGGATTTTAGCTCTAACATTTCCAGTTGAGTCTTCCATTTCCGCCAAAGTTTCTTTGATAGCTCTATCTACATCAACAGAACTAATCGAATCTCTAATACCTTTTTTCTTTTTCTTTTTCTTAAGATCTAATGCACTCTTTGGTTTAGCATCTTCACCGAATTCTTTTGATTTAACTTTTGATTTATCAGCAAAATCACCATATTTAGGACCTGGTCTTGCTCCACCGAAATTAGCACTTTCAAAAGGTGTACTACCAGCTCCGCGAGGTCTATCACCTTGTGGTCTATCGCCATAAGGTCTATTATCACCACCTGGTCTATTATCTCTGTAACTTGGTCTATTATCACCTGGTGGTCTATCACCATAAGGTCTGTTATCACCACCTGGTCTGTTATCTCTATAACTTGGTCTATTATCACCTGGAGGTCTGTCACCATAAGGTCTATTATCGCCACCTGGTCTGTTATCTCTATAACTTGGTCTATCGCCTTGTGGACGATCACCTGGTGGTCTGTCGCCCTGTGGACGGTCACCGTAAGGTCTGTTATCTCTATAACTTGGTCTAT
>JBDNHS010000104.1:0-2633 GCA_041688685.1 Kapaibacterium sp. (SeqCode) | reverse complement strand
TATAATTTCGCCAATCACAGTTAGATATAATTCTTTGGGTAAAAAATCATATTTTAATATATTATTTTTGAGTTCATCAACTTTATTTAATTGGACATAAGAATTGGAATATGCTTGTAAAATTGTTTGATAATTATCTGCTTTTTCAAATTTTTTAAAATATTCTAAAGCCAATTCATTAAATTCATTCAAACTTTTTGCATTTGTGAGCTTTGATACTAATTTTTCTTCTGCAATTTTGGATTTTGGATTTTTAGATATAAACTCACTTTCTAATTTTTCGGCTTTTTCTTTTTCATTCATAAGATTATAACTTCTACTCAAAGCTCTGAGTTCACCTTCTGAATTTGGAGTTAAATCTTTAACAAATATTTCTTTTAATTTATTATTAAATTCATCATTTGTAATTTTTTTTGTGTCATATTCCAATGAGTATAATCCAATTTTCGCTTCATAATTATTTGGATAATTTTTGATTTCTGATTTTAGTAAATTGTATGCTTCTTTTAAATTAATATTTTTGTAGCAATTATTTGGAACTGCTCCCAAAAGTGTAACAGCATTTTTTTGGTAGCCACCTTTCAGAACTATGCCATTTTTTGTAAAATACAAACTCCAATAATTATTAAAATTATCATCATAATATCTCAAATTATTTGCGAGACTAATTTTTACGTAGGCATATACAACATCTTCGGGAAGTTTGAATTGAGTGATATAAGTGTCTTTGTTTTTGAAAGAATTAGACAATTTAAACGCAAATGCTTTTGGCGAATTTGCATCTGCTGAAAATGTATAAATAAAGGCAAATAAAGAATCGCCTTTAATTTCAGGATTTTCATTTTTTAATTTATCTAAATCAAAATGATCATCACTTTTATATTTTAATTCGATTTGTGAATTTATTTCTATTAGATTAGATTCTTTATTATTGGAATATATTTCTAATTCACCAGCCTTTGCTGTTAATAAACCTGATAAGTTAGTTAAACTTATTAAGCCACACAAAAAAAACGAGATAAAAATTCTATTAAATTTTAAATTCATAATTATTTATATTTTTTGGTACAAAACAGTAGGCAACCAAAATACGACTTATATCCAAAATGGTTTCAATTAGAGCAAATATGAGTTAATTTGAATTATTAAGAGTTGTAATTTCTTCGATACCTTTGTTAATATTTGTTTTAATCAAAACAATAACACCCATTATAAAAAACAATAATAATGATAATATTGCTAATCTATAAGATTGAGTAAATTGCAACGATAAACCAAATAATAATGTCCCAAACCAAGAAGTGCCTCTATCTGTAAGCTCATAAAAGCTAAAGTATTCGGCTTCTTTGCCAGTTGGAATTAATTGAGAAAAAACGCTTCTGCTAATTGCCTGCGTACCCCCCAAAACTAATCCAATTATAATCGAAAGTAGATAAACATCATTTTCGGTATAAAGCCATTGATAAGCATAAAAAATTGCAATTATCCAAATGAATATACTCAAAATAAGTGAATTTTTGTTACCAAACTTTTGAGATAAAAAGTTGAATAATAAAGAACCTACAAACGCAACAAATTGAACTAATAATATCGCTTTAATTAATACTTCATTCCCTAATTTCAACTCTTGACTTCCATATACAGCTGCAAGGGCAATAACAGCTTGGACGCCATCATTATATAATAGATAAGCGATAAAAAAGTTAAATGTTACTTTATGCTTTTTGATTGATATTAAAGTATGCTTGATTTCTTTAAAGCTTGAAAGAATATGGCTATAATGAAATTTTGTATTTTTTTTGAGTGATTTAAGTCCTATCAAAGGAATTAAAGAAAAAACAGCCCACCAAATACCAGCACCCATCAAACATATTCTCACTGCATCGCCAGTTGAAAAGTTATATTTTTCTGCGTTTTGAACAAAAAACAAATTAAGTGCAAGGTAAATTGCTGCACCCAAATAACCGACTGCCCAGCCAATTGAAGAGGTTTTGTCTCTATCTTCCAAATCAGAAATGTAACTCAAATAAGAGTTATACAACACTATTGAAATACCGAAGCAAACATTAGATATTATTAACAATACGGCACCTAAAGCATAACCTTTGTCATCAATAAAAAACATCGCAATGGTTGCAAGCACGCCAATATAAGTAAACACGCCCAATAACAACTTATTGTTACCTAATTTGTCGGCAATTGCACCGATAATCGGCATAAAAACAAATTGAAATATTACAGACAAAGAAATCATATAAGCAAAAAGTGAACTTGCATATATTTCAATACCGAATATATTTACAAAGCCATTAATGTCAGCCGAGTTAAGTGCAATAGAGGTAAGAAAAGGTCCCAAAAATACTGTTATAACAGACGTAGTATATGCAGAATTTGCCCAATCGTACATATACCAATAAAATTTTTGTAACTTATTATTCAAAATTATTACTCAAAATCATTACTACAATTTGTATTTATTATTAATTATGATTTTTATTTTAATCATTATTCAAAAAAACCTTTAAAGAATTTGTAATTATATTAAATGCTGTGTTTACATCATTAGCATAATGAAATAATTCTAAATCCTCATAATCTATCATTCCAATATCAACTAAATACTCAAAGTTTAT
>JBDNHS010000103.1:0-7090 GCA_041688685.1 Kapaibacterium sp. (SeqCode) | reverse complement strand
CTGGTGCCACAGGAGTAACTGGTGCTACTGGGATAACTGGTCCTACAGGTGAAAAGGGAATTACTATATTTTCTCAAAATTCATGGACAATTGGCCAAGGTATGACGGGATACGATGGAACAACTGGTACTTATATAATTACATTTGATAATACTATAGCTAATCCTACTGCAAGTCATACAAACCAATTTTATTCAACTAGTTCTACTATTAGTTCACAAATAAAATATACTACTTCCGACTTATTAATGGGTATTGGATATGTAAATACAAATAATTCACCAAATACAATAAATAATATAGCCTATGGATTATACATTACAAATAATGGTATTTATGGAATAACTGGAGGTCAAACTGGAACTACTCCATTTTCAAGTACACCTACTTCCCCTTTTTTTATTCAAGTAAATAACGATGGTAAAGGTAGTTTTAATTCATCAATATTTAAAACTAATTTTGGTCCAACAGGAATTAATTGGTTTAATTCATCTGGTATAACTGGAGAATATTTTTGTACAATTGGAGGATATAGTGGTTCAGCATATGATCCATATTATGTACCTACTGGCGCAATAGGTCCACAAGGTCCTACTGGCGCAATAGGTCCACAAGGTCCTACTGGTTATACAGGATATACAGGTGCAACCGGTGAACTTAAAAATCCGTATGTGGGAAATTTTACATTTATTGGATATTTAGGTGTAACGGGAAATTTTGGTGTGAGTAGGAATGTGGGTATAACGGGAACAATTAATAATGCGTATATGTATTTTAATAATAATACGAAAAATTATATTATTAATGATACTGGTTGTACAGCTCTAGGTGTAGGTGCTTCGGCTAATATTGCGTTAGGAACTGGTACTTTAATAGCCAATACTAATGGTAATAATAATGTAGGAATTGGATATCAAGCATTAAATAAAAATGTAACTGGAAATTATAATATAGGCATAGGAACTAGTGCATTATACACTAGTACATATGGGAAACAAAATACTGTAATTGGTTATGCAGCAGGAGAATACACTTTGGGTGATAATAATTCATATTTTGGTTTTCAAGCGGGTAATAAGTTTAATGGAATATCTAATACTATAATAGGAAGTTCTGCAGGGATTACTGGTTCTGGAAATAATAATACTATAATTGGTAATTCTTCCGGATATATAACAGGAAATAATAATATTTTGATTGGTAATTCTGCTGGTTGGACAGGAACACATAATGACATTATTAGCATAGGATATAGTAGTGGAGGAGCAACGGGAAATAATAATATATTTATTGGTTCAGGTGCTGGATATACTGGATGGATAAATGATTCTATTGGTATAGGTTATATGGCACTGTATAAATTTGCGACTAATGTCAATCCTAATCAAAGTAATATTGCAATTGGTTATAATTCAATGACAAATAGTTTACAAGGTTCTGGCAATATTGGCATTGGTTATCAAACACTACAAAATAATAATGCATCTAGTAATATAGCTATTGGAGATACTACGCTTGGTAGTAACACGTTGGGTTATAATAATACAGCAGTTGGAGATGGTGCAATGTCAGTTACCACTACTAGTTATAATAATACAGCGATAGGTACTCGTGCAATGCTTGCAAATGGCAACTCAAATGATTCAGTTGCAGTAGGCGTTAACGCATTTTATGCGAATCAAACAACATTTTCAGTTGCAATTGGTTCTTCAGCGGGTGTTACTACAAATGGTAGTAGCAATACATTTATCGGTTATAATGCAGGAACAATGAACTATGGATCGATCGGGACAACTGGTTGTATTATGATTGGTAATTCTGCGGGCATGGGTTCTACGGGTTATTCATCAATTGGAATTGGAGTTCGATCATTAAAAAATAATTTTGGATATAATAATATTGGAATTGGGGAAAATTCATTACAAAATATGAATGGTCATGAGAATATTGGAATTGGAATTGGGGCTGGTACAACTGGTTCAATTGGAACTACGGGTTCTATATGTATTGGTTATCAAGCCGGATCTTCTACAACAGGAAATTTTAATACATTTGTCGGACATCAAGCTGGTTATACTGGTTCTGGCAATAATTATTCAGGACAAAATATAATATGTATCGGTTCACGTGCATATCCTTCAGCTCATAATACTTCTAACGAAGTTACGATTGGAGATGTTTTAAGTGGTAGGGCAATTAGGATAAATTTGGATGGTAGTACAGTAGCTTGGACAGCAGTGTCTGATGCTCGTGATAAAGCAGATATTAGTCAAATTTCTTTAGGAATTGATTTTATAAATCAAATTAAACCATCTTTATTCAAATGGGATAGAAGAAATTGGTATCCGAATGGACAGCCTGATGGAAGTAAAAAAGAAGAAAGATGGCGCGTGGGTTTTATTGCTCAAGAATTAGACCAAGTTCAAATGTCCAATAATGCGGATTATTTAGATTTGGTAAATAAACAAAATCCGGATAGATTAGAGGCGGCGGCAGGAAATCTTCTCCCTGTGATTATAAAAGCATTACAGGACTTGGCACAACAAAATAAATTATTATCTGAACAAAATGACCAATTAATAAATGAAATATCAGAATTAAAAATAAGAGTTTCAAATTTAGAAAAATAATATATATAATCATTAAACATTATTAGTCTGTGCTAGCGTTTATAGTAATTATAATTAATATAAGACTGTATTTAATTTTACTCAGTATATAAAATTAATTAATAATTTTTTATGTAATATATATATAATAATTTTTTGTGTAATATATATAATATTTTTTTATCCAGTATATAAAATTAAATAATAATTTTTTATGCAATATATATATAATAATTTTTTACCCTGTATATAAAATTAAATAATAATTTTTTATGTATATAATAATATATAAATGGCTTCTTTTCCGAATATACGAGCAAATAGAGTAAATGCACAAACCGTATCTGCTAATTTCTTTCAAGGTTCTAATGCAGACATATCAAATATAATTTGTGATAATTTAAGTGCAGGTACTATTACTTCTGGTTCAGGAATTTTTAATGGCAATGTAGTAATTAATTCTACTACTCAGTCGACCAGCTCTACAACTGGGGCATTAGTTGTTGCCGGTGGTGTTGGTATTGGAAAAAATTTAAATATCAATGGAAATTTAGGTATAACTGGTTATATAAATATTTATAATACATTAGATGCAAATTGTCTATTAGGTAATACTGGGTCTATTGTTACTTCTGGTGGTGTTACTATCACTAAAAGTTTATATGTTGGTGGTTCTGAATGTATCAATGGAAATTTAGGAGTTACTGGTAATGCAAATATCAATGGAAATTTAGGTGTTACTGGTAATGCAAATATCAATGGAAATTTAGGAGTTACTGGTAATGCAAATATCAATGGAAATTTAGGAGTTACTGGTAATGCAAATATCAATGGAAATTTAGGTGTTACTGGTAATGCAAATATCAATGGAAATTTAGGTGTTACTGGTACAATTAATGGAGCTTATCTACGTTTTGATAATAATTCTACTTTTACGTATTCAATTAATGATAATGATGATGGTACATTGGGTAATTATAATACTGCTATGGGGTATCATGCATTATTCGAAAATATTAATGGTAATAATAATACTGCAATTGGTTATTTTGCAGGAGCGACAGGTTCAACTGGTTATAAAAATGTTTTTGTTGGTTCTTTAGCCGGTACAACTGGATTTTTGGGCACAACAGGTTCAGTTTGCGTTGGTTATCAATCTGGTGCTTACACTACTGGTAATTTTAATACATTTCTGGGATATCAAACTGGTTATACTGGAACAAATATATATACTGGTAGTAATTTAACTTGTATAGGAAAAAATGCATATCCAAGTGCTATTGGTACAAGTAATGAAATAAATTTGGGTAATGATGATATTGGGGTTCTAAGATGTAAAGTAACCACGATAACAGCAATATCAGACACCAGAGATAAATCAGATATTGAAGAAATTCCAGTCGGTATTGACTTGATTAATCAAATACAACCGAGTAGATTTAAATGGGACCGAAGAGATTGGTATGAGAGTGGGGTATCTGATGGAACAAAAAAAGCAGACAATTGGACTCCGGGTTTTATTGCCCAACAATTAGACACAGTACAAACGGTAAATAATGCTGAATATTTAAATTTAGTTTATAAATCAAATCCTGAAAGATGGGAAGCAACCCCCGGTAATTTACTTCCTGTTGTCATCAAAGCATTACAAGATTTGTCTAAAGAAAATAATGAATTAAAAGCAAGAGTCGATGTATTAGAAAATAAAATGATTTCTCTAAATTTATAAAAAAATTAGATATCGTCAAAATCTTGTTTATGATGATATTTAATTTTATAAAAAAATTAGAGAAATATTTATAATAAAATTAAATATCGTCAAAATCTTGTTTATGATTTTCTCCACAAGTTAAACAACCTGTAAATTTTTCTACATGAGTTATCTGATGACATGACTTGTATTTTTTAATATATATACAATATCCGCGGGAATATATTGATAAATGGTCTTTATTTAATTTTACTAATCGCCCTTCATAATTTAAAATTGTAATTGATAATTCTGTTTTTGTTTTGTCATCAGATGGAGAATAATATTCATCCAATCCAATTTTTTGTACAGAACCATATTCTGGATAATGGGTATAAAGATATTTTTGTGAATCGGGGGAATATTCAACATAGACTATGTCTCCGATTTTTAAATCTGATTCACTACATACAACCCAATCTTCCGGATAAATAGAAATTGCATTCTTACTACTAATGACTTTTTCGTGTTCTTCGTCATAAATTGTCTTTTCAGCCCCCATATAAGTTGTATACATGATATTTATTGATTGTTGATATAATATTTAATAATATAACTATTAACATATGATATATTTTTCAATTTTTTTTATTATAATGATATCCTGCTATTATAATTAATTATTACTATTAGAAAAATTTATATTTTTATTTGATTTATCATCTAATTTATCATCTGAATTAATTTTAATGCATATTTTATCTTTTATCGAACACATTGATTTATTATTATCATTATTGGTTTTGGTTTTTCTAATCAAATTTATTTGATTAGCAACTGTATTAATTAGTTGATTTTGATATCCAATATCATATTCAAAATCTTTATTACAATCAACAATAATAACGTTAAGTTCTGAATTATCAATCAACCATTTTTCATGATATTTATGTAAATCTGACAAATAATCAATTGTTATATTTTGTTCTTCGACCCTACCTCTTTTTTTAATACGTTGTAGGGCAATTTCTGGTTCACATCGCAAATAAATAATTATATTTTCAAATGCGGGACGAACATATTTATGATAGAAATCACACCACATATTATACATTTGATGCTCTATTTCACTGATTTTATTGGAATCATATAACATTTTTTCAAACACATTTTTATCGGTACCTAATGATCTATCCAAAAATATAAATTCCGCATTAGATTGTCGAATAATATCTTCTATTTTTATCATTCGAGTTATACATGCTAAATTTTGAAAAGAATAAGCCCATCTCGGTATATCTTTATAAAATTTTTCTAAAATATTACTACCATCTGTATCCTGTAGAGACTTCCACATTTCTACTGGTTCGTCTACTATCTCAGAATTTAATATGCGGTCATTTATGATACTAACAAAGGTTGATTTGCCAGCCCCTATATTTCCTTCTATTGATATAATTTGCTTGGTAGAATTCATTATATATTAGATTATTGTTTATATATAATATTTAACTATATTATATATAAAATTCAAATTTTTTAAGTAGGTTGTGCTATATTATCAATTTGCAAATCTATTATTAGTTTTGAGCTTTTTGGACTTTCTGTATGTATTTTGTCATTAATTGTATTAATATTATTCTTAATATTAGTTAATAATTTTAAAAAAAATATATTCACATCTTTATTTTTATCTATTACACTTGTTTCTTCCGGTAAAAACCATCTTATGTCCTTAATTTCCTTTGTATCAATTGGATTTGTTGGCCATTCTTCATCTAATTCTATATCAAAATAATAATAAATTGAAACAAAAATAGCCTTTTTATCTTGAATATTATCAATTGTTAAACCAGTTTCTTCGTAAATTTCTCTTTTAGCACAATCATATGGAGATTCACCTTTTTCTCGATGTCCTTTTGGAAATGACCATTTACCAGTGTGTCCTTTTACCAATAAATATTTTCCAGTTGATGAACTTTTAATAATTCCTCCATAACATCTTGACCTATTAAATGATGGTTTCGTCATATAATATATATGTGTATTATTTTATATATATCTAATCTATAAATTATTTATAAAAATATTAAAATATTAAAATATAAACTTATCAATAATTCTACCAGAACGTAATTGTATGGAACTGCTTTTACTACTTGATGAACTATGTGATACTGTGCGACTATTATTAATATCTTGGCTTATTGTAATTGTTAAACCATCAAACATTGTTTTATATAGTCTGGTTTTTAATTTATATGTTTGTTTAACGGATTTCCCACTGTGAAAATTATTAATACTGGAATGCTCATTGATATTATCATAATTTATATTATTTTCATCTTCATCTTCATCTTTATCTTTATCTTCATCATCTTCACTAATAGTTATTAGGGATTTGGATTTTGCCGATATATCCAAAAGCATATGTTCGGGATAAAATTTATTAAGAATTTTTTTTATCTGTGCAGTATTCCATAATTTATTTTTGTATAATAGTTTCTTATTATTCATTATGGTTGTAATTTCGTTATAAGAATAACAATTATGAGTCAAATTAACAATATTATCTATCAACATAAAATCTTCAGAATTTTCTTTTAAAACTGGAATATTTCTTGAATTTTTAATAACCCTATAACCAAATGGAGCTTTTCCTATGTACCCACCATTTCTTTTAATATAAGAATGTGTATTTTTAACTCTCATTGATAAGACATCTGATTCTTTTTCAGAATCAATGACTTTATGAATAAATTCTTTGTCTTTAATACTCGTCTTCCCATAT
>JBDNHS010000102.1:0-8260 GCA_041688685.1 Kapaibacterium sp. (SeqCode) | reverse complement strand
CCTTCGCTTACTTCAACATTATTAAGATTAAAATATAATTCGTCTCCACCAATTACATTTACATCCGGGTCTGTTTCCAAACTTTTACTTTTAATTATATAACCTACATCAGAAATTTCACCAGAGATAAACGGAGTTGTTGTTATTGTTTTTTTAAGTTCTTTTAATTGTTTATAATCGATTACTTTTCTTTTTGAATATTTGAGCCAAATTGGACCACCCATTTGAATACGCGGCATTTTGCTTATCATAATACTATTTTCGCCCATATCTGACATCTCACCATTTACTGTATTATTAATTGAATTAACAATACCACCAGCAAAAATAATCGCAAATACACCAATAGAAATACTCAATAAAGTAAGACCTGCTCTTAGTTTATTTGCTTTGACGGACAAAAATGCTTGTATAATACTTTCTGTAAAATTCATAAAAAAACTGTAATCAATAGTAAAAAAAACAACATAAATTAATCATACCTTAAGGCTTCAATAGGTGTAAGCCTTGACGCTTTTATAGCTGGAGCTAAGCCAGCAATAACTCCAACAGCAACAGAAATAAAAGTTGAAATGAACATTAAATTTAATGGTATAAAAGGAGACAAAAAAGTAATAGAAGGATTAAATTTTATAATTACAAAATTTAAAATGTAAATAACTATACTACAAAAAATCAATGAAATTATAGCTCCAACCAAGCACAAAAAACCAGCTTCGGATAGAAATTGAATCAGAACGGTAACTTTTTTGGCTCCTATAGCTTTTCTAATTCCAATCTCTTTTGTTCTTTCTGTAACTGAAACAAACATTATGTTACTAATTCCAATCATACCAACTAAAAAAGATAGGGCAGTCATTGCAATCCCAGCACCCCAAACTGAAACTCTTATAGTTTCAACTGAGTCTTGAAATGCTTTTGTTTCGTTAATAGAAAAATCGTCATCTTCATAAGGTTTCAAATTTCGAGAAGCTCTCATTAATCCAATTGCCTCATCACGAACTAAATCTAAATTATTATTTCCTGCTTTTATACCAATCGAAATACCTTTTGTTCTTTTGCCATAAATTCCAACATAGGTATTATAAGGTATAAAGATTTGATTATCAATCATATCAAAAATAAATGTTCCTCTTTTTTTGACTACACCTACAATTGTAAATTTACGACCATTAATTTTAATTTCTTCGTCAATCAAAGTTTTATTATCACCAATCAATGTTTCATAAACTTTAAAACCCAAAACCACTACATTTTCATTGTTTTTATCTTCTAATTGAGAAAAATATCTTCCATCTATTAAGTCACCAGCTGGGGTATAAGCATTATCCGAAGTTACTCCTACTAAAGATATACCTTTATAATTAATACCTTTAAAATCCAAACTACTGCCCCATTTATTGATATTTGGTATTACATACTCAGCAGATTTAATATTATTTGTAACAAAATCAACATTTTCTTGTGTAATATCTCTACGATCTTTTAGAGTATTCCATTTTTTTCCACCAGTCCAATCCCACTTATCAAGATAAATCATATCATTACCAATTATGCTAAATGTTTGATTTAGAGCCTCATCTAATCCATTTAACGCCCAACCCATCATAATAACAACACTTATTCCAACTACCACACCTAAAGATGCCAGCAATGATCTGATTTTGTTACCTATTATTGAATCAAAAGCCAATATAATTGATTCTGACAGTTCTGAAAATTTAAGCATTTAAGTATATCTATTATTAATATAATTTAAAAAAATGAAGAAATATAAAATAATTTTAAAACAAAATTGGGTCTGGATTTATAGTATCACTTTCAATCAATCCATCTTTTAGTCTAATGATTCTTCGAGCATAGTTTGCGATTTCTTCTTCGTGTGTTACCAATATTATTGTATTACCTTCTAACCACAAATCTGAAAACAACTTCATTATTTCCAAACCAGTTTTTGAATCCAAATTACCTGTTGGTTCATCAGCCAAAATGATAGATGGATTATTGACTAATGCTCTTGCAATAGCGACTCTTTGCCTTTGACCGCCAGATAGTTCATTCGGTTTATGATTCATTCTGTCTTCAAGACCAACGCTTTTTAGAGTATTTTTAGCAATTATTTGTCTCTCAGATGATTTTATACCTGCATAAATAAGAGGTAACTCAACATTTTTGAGAGCACTAGATCTTGAAAGTAAATTAAATGTTTGAAATACAAACCCAATCTCTTTGTTTCTTATAGTCGACAACTCATTGTCATCCATAATACTTACATTTTCGTCTTTAAAATAATAATGACCTGTAGTAGGAGTGTCTAAACACCCTAATATATTCATTAGAGTTGATTTACCAGAACCAGAAGGACCCATAATTGCAACATATTCATTTTTATTTATTTGTAATGTTGCACTTTTTAGAGCATAAATAATTTCGGTTCCCATCGTATATAATTTTGATATATCTTGAATATCAATAATATTTTCAACAGTTTTATATTTCTTATTATTTAAATCTATAATTACTTCTGATTGACTATTATTTGTATTTATGTTGTTATCAATATTCAATTTTGTCGATTGTTTAATATTCTGAAAATAAATTGTAAGTTAAATGTTAACTTTAATTTTAATGATTATTTGTAAAAGTTAGTAATTAAATGTTTGAAAGTAAAAATTATAAATTATAAGTCGGATTTATCTTTTGGAGGATTTATTATTATCGACTGGCTTGTTATTTACTTTTATTTTTGTACTATCAGTCAAAGTTTTGCTCACTGCAGTATAATTACCACTTATAACAACGTCTTCTTCATTTAAACCTTTAATAATTTCAATAAAGCCTTTATCGCTAAGACCAGTCTCAATATTTTTCATTATTGCTTTACCATTCTTATTAATGAAAACAACAACTTCTATTTTACTTTTTTTGTCTTCCTCTTTTTCTTCTTTTTTAATACCCCATTTACCGACATTTACATCAGTTTCCATTGCTTGTGATCTTACAGTTACAGCTCCCAAAGGAATTGACATAACATTGTATTTAGTTTCTGTCTTTATATCAACAGAACAGCTCATACCTGGTCTTAATTTAACTTCTTTATCCAAAAGTCTTACTTTTACTTGAAATTTAGTAACTTGATCTTGAGTTCCAGTAGCAGTAACAATAGCAGAATGTCCAATTTCATATACTTCACCAATAAACATTCTATTCGGAAATGCATCAATTTCAATATCACAAGTATCTCCCAAACTCACAGATACTATATCATTTTCATCAACTTCTACAACTGCATTCATAATTGACAAATCTGACAAAATCATAAGTTCAGTACCTTGGAATTGCATAGTTCCAAGTACTTTTTCTCCTTTCTCAACATTTAATTTAGTAACAACACCATTGATAGGAGAGTACATTGTTGTTCTTTCAGCATTTCTCGAAGTTTGTTTTAAATTCGCCTCAGATTGCTTTAATCTGGCATAAGCAGATGCTAAATTAGATTTTGATTGTTCCAAAGATGTTTTTGAAATCTCTAAATCTTGTAAAGATAAAAATTTCTTTTCATACAATTCTAATTTTCTTTTGTAATCTTGTTCTGCTCTAATTAAAGCTGTTTTATTAAATTCTATATCTACTTTAGAAGCGTCAACTCCAGCTTTTAATTGTTCTAATTGAGACTCAATTATATCAGGCTTTATTTTGGCTAACATTGTTCCATTTTGAACTATATCACCTTCTTTAATATTTAATTGAATTAATTCCCCACTTAATTCTGAAGATATTTTTATCTCTGTCTCAGGTTGAATTTTCCCAATTGCGTTTACCACATTTGTGATATTTTTTCTTATAATTTTTGTAGTTGTAACTTCAATCACATCATCTTTTTTACTAATAAAGTTGAAAATTGAAATTCCAGCTATTATTATTACGATTAAAGATGTGTATAAAATAATTTTTCTACTTTTCTTTTTGTTAGATGCCATTTAGTTATGCCTAGAAAGTTAATTGGAAATTTTTATTTATTTTAACTAATTAATTTAATTAATTACAAAGGAATTATGTCTATTTATATTAGTAAAATTATAATTTATGCAAATTATAATTTAATATCTTCTACATCATAGACAGTAGTTTTAGCTATTATGTCATGAAGTGCTTGTCTGTTTTCTCTTAATGCCATCAAACATCCAAATAGTATAATAAAACTAACAAGAGTTGAAACAGAGTCAATTAATGATATTGAAGTAACGTAGAATAAAATTTTAATCACATTTGCTGAATTTTTGATTAATGATCTAATCAATAAAGCATTAAACGAAGAACTACTTCTATCTAAATTTGCAATTTTTATTTTTAGTAATAATTTACCAGGGCTCGCTGCGAAATATGTTTCTGTAAATATCAATATTACTAAACTAATTAATGTAGTAATTAAAGCATATTTTGTAAAGGTTTCATTTTTAAGATTTTCATTTATAAAATTCATAGATGAAGTTAAATCACCTGTTTGAGCTAATGCCATGTATTCACTTATAAATGATTGTACCTCTGGTATATTCAATAAAATAATAATTGAAATTAACGACAGAAATAATCCATCAATCAGAAATGCCCCTAACCTTTTAAGAAAACTAATTCTAAGACTTTTATCAAAATTCTCTCCATAATATTGACTCATAACATCGTTGTATTCTTTTGAACCTTGTGGAGGCAAATTTTGAGGAGGAGTACTTTGTTGTGAATTTTGATAATTATTTGGCTCAGAAACATTATTATTATAGTTGTTTTCTGTATTATTTCCAGAGTTGTTTTCCATAAAGCCCTTTATAAAATTTTATTGTTTTAAATTATGAAATTTTTAAATTTTAGATATGTTTGATTTTTTAAAATATTTATAATAAATAGGATAATTATTATAATCTATTCTTCTATTCCTATTGAAAAAAGCAAGTCTCTTTTTGAACTGATATAATCATATATTGAATTAGTTTGATTAATTTTTGCATTTACATTTTGTAAGTTTGCTATCGTCAAATCATTTATATTAATTGCTCCCAATTCATATCTTTCTTTAGCACTTTTATAATTTAATTCAGCAGATTCTAATGATTTTTCAGTTATTTTGATTTGTTTAATTGCAGCGTTCAAATTTTGTAAATTTGTAAATATATTAGACTTAATACTTTGTTCAAGTTTAAATAACTCACTTTGCGAAATTTCAAATTGTAGTTTTTGATTTTCTATATTAGCATTATTTTGGAATCTATCAAATATTGGAATTGACAGGTTTAGACTACCTGTTGCTTGACCCCTATCAGTAAATTGGTTTAATTCGCTATTTAACCAAGACCAGCCAGTATTTGCAGTCAAAATTGGGGAATAACCTGAATATGCAACATCAATAATTTTATCAGCAGATTCTAAATTTATCTTTGAAGACTGATAATCTTTTCTATTTTCGATTGCTAACTTTGAATTTAACTCAAAATTTCCATAATTTAATTTAAAATTATTTATTTCGCTATCTTGAATTTTAATATTTATAACTTGTTCATCAATTTCAAAAGTATTAGTTGGTGATAATCCAATAGTAGTAATCAAATTTGCTTTTGCATTATTGAAATCATTTTCAGTTCTTATATAATCTAATTCTCTGATTCCAACTTCTGCTTCTTGAGAATAAACATTGTCTGCGGTCAGAACTCCAAACTCATAAAGTCCTTTAATCCTTTCCAAATCACTTTTCCCAATTTCTAAGTTTTGTTGTCTAATTTCTTTTATTTTATTTGTCTGTAAAATATTGATATAGGCTTTAAAAACATTATATTTGACAGTTTCAATTGTTCTTTCATTTGTTAATTCTGAGGCAGATAAATTGTTTTCTGCAATTGTTAGATTATTTTCTCTTGAAAGCCCATCAAATATAGTTAGACCAACATTTGCGTTCATACTAAAGGTGTTTGGCTGTGTTATTAACCTACCACCAATAACAAACGCTTGAACATTTGTTATCTGTCTATTATAACCCATATTAAAATTTACAGACGGTAAGTAATTACCAATTGCACTTTTGACACTTGCTTTTGAAGATTTAATTCTGTATTTACTAACTTTTATATCTGGATGATTTTCAAATGCAATTTTATAACTTTCTTCCAAATCTAACTTCTGTCCAGTAAAATTACTTTGAGCTTTTAGTAAAAAACCATTAGAATTAAGATATATTAAACTCAAAATAAAAAATATTGAAACTTTTTTTAACATTGCTACCAAAAATTGATGAAAATAAAATTATTTGTAAAATTAAACAATAAAAATTTTATGTATTTTATATTTTTCAAATTAAAGTATTTTACGCAATTTTAAATCATAAGTTACACTTTTGTTAATATTTATTTGAAAATTATGTTAAATATCAGTAAAAAAAATAATATTTGAATATTTTTTTTTAAATTGCAAGGTTATAATATTACTTTAAAAAAAATATTATAAAAAATATTTAATAGTTATAATATTAATCAATTAATGAATTTCTTTGTTAATAATATTAATAAATTTGACTTCTATAAATTATATTAGGGTAGTATATGAATTGGTATTCGAAACCAACAAATGAAATTTTAAGTTTTTTTGATGTAAATATTGAAAATGGCTTGAGTGATAGTAAAATACTTGAAAATATCCAAAAGTATGGAAAAAACGAGCTACCAAAACCAAAAGAAAAATCACAAATATTATTATTTTTAGAACAATTCAATAATCCTATCATTTATATTTTGATTGGAGCGGCAGTTCTAAATTCTATTTTGGCTGAACCAAAAGATGCTATTGTAATTGGTTTTGTTGTATTGCTAAATACAATTATTGGATTTGTTCAGGAGTCGAGAGCAGCTGATGCACTGAAAGCACTTCAAGATATGACAGCACCCACAGCAAGAGTAATTAGAAATGGTAAACACGAAACAATAAACACAACCGAACTAACTCTCGGCGATGTCATTGTTTTAGAAAGTGGAGATAGAGTACCAGCAGATGCAAGATTGATCGAAAGTAAAAATTTATTAGTAAATGAATCAATGTTGACTGGGGAATCATTAAGAGCTGAGAAAAATGCAAATAAAATTATATCTGAGGAATCTTCATTGGGTGATAGAATCAATGTTGTTTATTCCGGTACTATAATTGAAAAAGGTAGGGGATTAGGAGTAGTTTGTGGAGTAGGTGTTAACTCTGAATTTGGGAAAATATCTAAAAATGTATTAGAAACTGAAACAACTGAATCGCCACTTCAAGAAAAAATTGAAAAATTTGGAAAAGGTTTAAGCATAGCAATTTTAAGTATAATAGTTTTTATATTTTTAATTGGTTTGTATAATGATATACATTGGCTACAAATGTTTTTGGCTTCTGTTGGATTAGCAGTTTCTGCAATTCCAGAGGGATTGCCAGTTTCAGTTACAATTACGCTTTCTATTGGTTTATATCAAATGGCGAAACAAAATGCAGTTGTCAAAAAATTAGCTGCAGTTGAGACTTTGGGTTCCACAAATGTTATTTGTACTGATAAAACTGGTACTTTGACAAAAAATCAGATGACAGTTACCAAGTTCTTTATTGATTCTGAAGATTATGATGTATCTGGTTCTGGATATGTAATTGATGGAGAAATAACTAAAAACAATACAAACATTAAATATAATGATAATAAAGCATTAGAAATGTTTGCTTACATAAGTCAATATTGTACCGAATCAAAAATAGTAAAAGACAATAAAGATTGGAAAGTAACTGGTGACCCAACAGAAGCTTCACTTATGATTTTGGGTCATAAATTAAACTTTACAGATACTAATCTAAATTTTAGAATTGACTTACCTTTTGAATCTGAAAATCAAATTATGGGTTCAACCCTAATCAAAGATGGAAAGACTTACCTTTTAGTCAAAGGTGGCTCTGAAAGAGTATTAGAAAGATGTAAAGTTTATATTGCAAAAGATGGCTCACAGAAAAGTGTTGATGTAAATGAATTTGAAAATAAAATACATCAATACTCAAATGATGGTTTAAGAGTACTTGGATTAGCTTACAAAGAAATTGATAGTAATTATTATGAAGAAAATCATATACGCTTAGAAGACTTAACAGATTTAATATTTGTTGGATTTTCTGGAATATTAGATACAGTTAAAGAAGAAGTGCCAGGAGCTATCAAAGAATGTCAAAATGCTGGAATTAGAGTAGTTATGATTACTGGTGATCACAT
>JBDNHS010000101.1:0-6273 GCA_041688685.1 Kapaibacterium sp. (SeqCode) | reverse complement strand
TATTATTGGAATTATTAAAATCAACATCAAACAAACAGAATTTGTTATTATTTGAGATTATATATTTTTTATAAAATTGAATATTTGAGCTATTTTTAATTTTTATAGTATCAATTTCGTAAATAATCTTTTGAGTTTTGTTATCGCCTTTATTACTATCAATTTTATTACTATTGTTAGTATTTAATATATAATTGTCTTTATCATTAGCCAGACACATTCCCCAAAATTCATCACTACTATTGTTGATTAAATCATTATTATCATCATTATTATCATTATTATTATCATCAAGAATATTATAAATGACTGAATTAAAATTTTTGATATTATCAAGAGAATTAATTAAATTTATGTTGGGAGTACCAACAGTTGTGTTGATAAAAATCAGTTTGTTATTTTTATTTTTGATTATAATTGGATAATTTTCATTTGGAAGTTCCAAACTTGAGTATTTAATATAAGAATAATAACCACTGACATTTGTAAGTATTGATTTTGTGGTATTTTTAACACTTGGTTGTTGATTTTTTGATATATTTTTGTCTATTGTAGTTACTGATAGAGTATCAAAGTTTTTTAATTTTGTCTTTTTATTTTTGGGAATAAAACTTTGGAAGTAATTTGTAAAATTAGAACTTAGATTATTATTATCAAGATTAGATTTGAGTTGTTTGAAATACTCAAAGTAAGTTTTGTATTCTTGTGAATTTAAACTATCATTGTTTAAATTATTAGAATTATTTTCAGAAAAATCAGATGATTGTAAATTATCTTTATCTTGATTATTTTGAATATATTGCAATAGATATATTTTGATGCAATCTAATTCAGTCCATATAACTGGTTTATAGAACAAAAAGCCAAATTCAAAAGTTAAGTTATCGTTATTATATTTAATAAAATCGTTTACACCAGAGGTATAACTTTGAATAATTTTTTTGTTTTCATTATTCAAATTGTCGTAGATGATTTTTGATTTATTTTCAAAATCAAACTTTCGCAAAAATTTATCATTTTCTACAAACTTTTCACCTAAAATTTCGGATAACTTTCCTTCACTCTTTTTTCTCAAATAATCCATTTGCCACAATCTATCTTTTGCTTGCAGATAACCAATTGAATAATATAAATCTAAAATTTCAAATTTATTCTCGAAATCAACTAAATAAATTCCGTAATCATTTTGGTTAAAGCTTAGATTTTGTGAGAGATTTGCAGACTTAAAATCTGAATCAAGGTTATTATAAGATTTGTTGGATAGGTTTATAATGAAAATAAATATTGCAATCATTGAGGCAATTATAGTCAAAATTATTGCAATAATACTTTTTTTCATATTTAATGAGAAATTGTTAAGATATTAAATTATATTACTTTTAAAGTGAAGTTTGCTTAAGTCCAAAATCGCAAAAATATATTAGCAAAAACAGTCTATTAGTATGATGGATTTAAAAAATAATCCAAATATGTATTAAATCCATTTGTTTTTTTTGTACCAATCAATAGTTAATTCCAGAGCTTTTTCGATATCAATTTTTTGAGTATAGCTGATTTCAGTTTTTGCTTTTTCAATCGAACAAGTCCAATAATTTTGAATAAAATCATTTGCTTTTTCTTTGTTGAATACAGGTGTAACGCCAAACAAGCCGCCGACTCTTTCGGACAATTTGCCTAAAGTCAATACCAAAGTGTGTGGCAATTTGATTTTTAATACATTTTTTTTGTTTAATTTTTGGGCAATTAATGGAATCAAATAATCCCAAGTATAAAATTGGTCAGAACTGATAAAATAGGTTTGTGAAATAGAATTTTCAGATTCGGCAGCCAAAATAAATCCATCTACTAAATCAAAGCAATTGATAAGACTAACGTATTTTTTGTTAAATCCAATCATTGCCCCTATTCCAGAGTTTACGGTTTTGAACACATCTAAAATTGCTTTATCTCTTGGTCCAAATACTGCTGGTGGTCTTGCGATAGTAATAGGAATTTTATCAAAATACTTTGCTACTTCCATTTCTGCAATTTGTTTACTTTTGACATACATTGAGATTGGATTCATCTCTTCAATTTCAGTTTTAGGATTTTCAAAGTTTATTGATGGTCCACTTGCTGTTTGGCTACTAACAAATAAAAATCTTTTGATTTTTGGAGATGAAATTAATGTTGCTTCTAATAAGTTTATTGTGTTATCAACATTTGCTTTTTTGTACTGCTCCCAATTTTTGGCAGTTACCGCTCCTCCAACGTGATAAATATAGTCAACGTCAATTAATTGAGAAGATAATAAATTTACATCATCGAAGTTTGTTTCGATAACATTAATTTTTTTTTCTTTGATTAGATGGGATAAATTTGATAAATCGCTGTTTTTCCTAACTAATACATTTACATTATATTTATTTTCAACTAATTTATCAACTAAGTGACTTCCAATAAACCCATTCGCACCAGTTACAAAAACATTCATTTAATTTTTCCAACACAATTTTAAAAAAATAATTAGTTCATAATTAGAACAAAGTTAATTCATAGTTAGAAGAATACAAAGAAATTAAAGGTATAATAATCTTTATTAAATTCGCTATCACTTTTAAAAATCAAATTACTTCTATTAAACTTCGCTTCCAAGGCAAGCTCAACTAACTTTATATCAAACTTTGCACCCACGCCCAAACCTCCACCAATTCTACTATCTAAGTTAGATTCATTAAGTCCAGCTGGCAAAGCTTGTGAAGATCCGGTTTTGATGGCAATAGATTGATATAACAAGTTGTAACTTAAATTCGCAACTGTGTAAATTGTAGCAAAATTACCATTAATTAAGTTAAGATTAAAACCTACTTCTATTGGAATTAAGTTATTATGTTCTATTAAAGTTGCAAATACTACATCAGGGTCATTATTATCTATTACTATTACTTCCTTTTCTGGGAATCTATTTATCATCAAACTACCATAAAACTCAAAACTTTCCGATAATGGTAAATTTAACTTTACTCCAAAATTATATCCAGTTGCCAGTATGTTATTGCCAACATTTGTTAAATTATCTTTAGATAGTTTGTTTTCGTCATAAAAAGAACTTAGTTTATCACTTGGTATTGTGGCACCAATTGTGAATCCCAACTCTAATTCCCCAACAGCTGCTCTCATATCTGAATAATTGGCAAAAATGCCGAGTATTAAAAACAAGGTCAAAATAATATGATTCATATTGTTTACAAGATTTTTATGTTTTTTCATAACTACCTAATAGTGTTACAATGTGTTACAAAACTACTAAAATGTATTTAATTAACTATATAAAGTAGTTTTTGATAAGATTTTATTTGATAAATTATGTTTATTTACTAAAAATTATAATTTTGGAATTAAATTGAGTAAATTTATTTTCAATTGTAAAATATTCAATACTTATAACGTTACTATTAGTTAAATTAAATTAAAAATGTTAATTTATAAATATAATCGTTTTTACTTGGGGGTTACTAATGAATATGATTAATAATAATTTTAAAATTAGATATAATATATCTGTATTTATAAATGAGATTAAATTCTTTGCATTGATTATTGTTCTGTCTTTTATGAGTTTTGATGTGAGTAAATCACAAGAAGAAGAACAAGATATTGTAATGCCACTAAATTTAGGAATATATCTGGGTGGTAATATGAATATGCACAACCCAAATTTTAGTAATTCTTTCCCATTTGATACAACAAGAAATGTGCTGTTTGATAATTCAGCAAATAGTTTCGGATTAAATATTGGGGCAATTATCAATGTTCCAATTAATAGTACATTTACTTTTTCTGGTAGAATTGGATATAATGGAATGAGTGGTGATTTGGAAGCGAATAATTTGTTTACGGACACAAATTCGGTTTCAACAATTAATTCTTCACCTAATTATTTGGAAATATCTCCAATGATGCAATTCCATAATTTACTACCAATCAAAAGACTTTACTTTTTGGCAGGATTGGAATTAGGAATACCAATTTCAAGTTCTTATGATAAAACAACAACAATTTCATCTCCAACAATTACAAATGCAAGCGATATTACTACCGGTAATGACATAACAGATGCTGGAATTAGAGTAGCATTAGGTTTGGGTTTGGGATATACATTTGATATTTCGGACAAAATTTATTTGAGTCCTGAGTTTTCATTTAGATTGCCGTTTACTAATGTAAGTAGTGCAAATCAATTCGACTCTTGGTCTGCTCCACAATTAAGATTAGGATTAAATCTTACTTTTGGTTTTGGTTCTGATGACGAAGTATCAGAAATAGAAGAAAGTGACGAATTTAAGATTAATAATGTAAATATGTTTACTACTGACCAAAATGGCAACAAAACTAAGGTTGACAAAATTGTAATCGAAGATGTACAATATAGTGAACTATTTCCATTAGTTCCAATGGTGTTTTTTGATGTAAATCAGAGCACTCCATCGTCAAAAACAAATACATTGAACCAATCTACTCAAGCGGGTGAATTTAATATTGATAATATCGAACCTGATGCAATAGCAATTAATAATAATGTGGTTGATATCATCGGACAAAGAATGGTCAACAATCCACAAGCATATTTGAATATTATTGGTACAAATGACGGAGTTAATGAAAAAAGCAATAAAGACATTTCGCTTAAAAGAGCTGAATTCGTTAGAGATTATTTGATTAAAAACTTTAATATTAGTACAGATAGATTAAGAGTATCTTCTCAAAATTTACCGTCTAAACCATCATCAAGCAAAGATAAAGATGGTATCGAAGAGAACAGAAGAGTTGAATTTAGCTCTAACTTGAGCGAAATATTAGCTCCAATTATGATACAAAAAGACAAACAAACTTTTGCTACTCCATTATTTGTAGAATTTGAAGCAGATATAACTACCGATAAAGAAATTGATTCTTGGGAATTGAACGTTGAGCAATCTGACAAAACTCTTAATAATATGACTGGAAAAGGTAACCCAACAAACATGGTTTGGAACTTAAAACCAAATGAATTAAAAGCTAATGAAATTCCAATTGATTATACATTAAATATCAAATCAGCAAACGGCAAACAATCCAAAAAAATTGGTACTATTCCAGTTGAATACTATTCATACAATAGAAAAAAATCTGAAGAAAGACCTGATAAAATTATTTCAAAATATAGTTTAATTGTATTTGATTTTGATAGTCCAGAAATTAGTCAATCTGATAAAGATATTATTGATAAAAACATCATACCTGCAATCAAAAACAACTCTATTGTGCAAATTTATGGCTATTCTGATAGAATTGGTGAAGAAAAATACAATCAAAAATTAGCTATGCAAAGAGCTGTAAAAGTTAAAGAATATCTTAACGAAAAAAATAAATCTGCTAAATATGAAACTTTTGGTCTTGGTGAAAATATCCGAATTTATGACAATGATTTGACAATTGGAAGACAATTATCAAGAACTGTACAAATTTATGTGATTACACCCAAACAATAAATTATAAATAGTCAGTTGTAAATAATTAATTTTACAACTGACTTTAATATAACACTTTACTATTACTATTCAAATTAATATTTATAATTAGGTACTATTTTTACTTGTTTTGTTGTTCTTTACTTAATTTTAGTATTACAAATTATAATTTCTTTCAAAAACAATTATATAACTGATAATGTCCGAAAATAGCAATTACAAATACCTTTATGATATAAATTCACCTGAAGATTTACGCAAACTTCCGGAGTCTTCATTAAAAGATGTGAGTAACGAAGTAAGAGAATTTGTAGTTGATACTATCACTAAAGTTGGTGGTCATTTTGGAGCAGGATTAGGGATGGTGGAATTAACTGTTGCTTTGCATTATGTTTTCGACACCCCTAAAGATAAAATAATTATTGATACTGGACACCAGGGTTATCCTCACAAGGTTTTGACTGGCAGAAGAGACCAACTACATACTATTAGACAAAAAGATGGTTTGTCGGGCTTTTTGAAAAGAAATGAAAGTCCTTATGATGTTTTTGGTGCAGGGCACGCAAGTACTAGTATCAGTGCAGGTTTGGGTCTTGCAACAGCAAGAGACATTAAAGGCGAAGATTATAAAGTAGTTAGTATTATTGGTGATGGTGCAATGACTGGTGGCTTGGCATATGAAGCACTAAACAATTGTGGATTTCAAAAGAGAAATATGTTAGTCATTCTTAATGACAACAACTTTTCTATTTCGCCCAATGTTTCAGCATTATCCAATTATTTT
>JBDNHS010000100.1:0-3221 GCA_041688685.1 Kapaibacterium sp. (SeqCode) | reverse complement strand
TTTAAGCAATATTTCGTTTAATGCAAAAAATTAAAATTTGTTTTTGTCAATTTTAACACTTACAAGTCAATATTACAACTAATTTGCCCTATTTTAATAATTTGTAAAAATATAACAATTGTTAATGTTGAAACATAAGACATATATTATATATTTATAACTATAAGTCATATTAAAATAATTATTTAATCTATTTTATAAGTAAACACTATATCGACTAAATTTGTGCCAAAAAAAAACATCACAATTGTGATGTTAATTTTTTTTCAGAAATAATATGATTTATCTCATAAAATTTATTTCAATTTTATTGCTTCATCTAATAGTTCATTTACTAAGTTTATCGAATCTGCCTCTGCATAATATCTTAATAACGGCTCTGTTCCAGAAGATCTGATTAATAACCATCCGTTTTTAACATAAAACTTATAACCATCAAGGAAATCATAATCTATAATCTCAAACTTACCAATATTTTTGGGTTTGCTTATACATAAATCTTGAATTGATTTTTGGACAGATGGTAATACTTTTATATCCCTTCTGGCAAATCTATGAATACCAAATTCTTTATCCAAATCTAAACAAAGTTGTTTTAAAGATTTTTTTGTAATTGCCATAACTTCCAAAAGCAACATAGCATTGAATAAACCATCTCTCTCTGGAATGTGTAAAGAAGTACTCAATCCACCACTTTCTTCACCACCGATTAGAATATTTTCATTAACCATTAGTTCAGCTATGTACTTAAAGCCCACCTTAGTTTCAAATAAATTGATTTTATGTTTTTCACAGAACTGATTTACCATCGAAGTAAGTGAGATAGTTTTAGCTACCGAACCTCTTTTCTTCTTTACTTCATACAAGTATTTTAGTAAAATCATAAAGATTTTATGTGAATCCACAAAATGACCGTCTGAATCTACAGCACCCAATCTATCTGCATCTCCATCTGTTGCAAAAGCAAAATCAAATTTTTCTTTTTTAGTTTTTTCCATCAAAATACTTAAACATTCAGAAATAGGCTCTGGATGGTCTATTTCGCCAAAACTTGGATTATGTTCATTATGAATTGCAACTGCATTTGGTAATAGATGTTGAATTGTATCTATTCCAGCACCATACATTGGGTCGTATAATATTTTGAAATTAGAATCATTAATTGCTTTAAAATTAATTTTTTTCTTTAAGTATCTTAAATATGATTCTTTTGCATCAAACATTTTAATTTTTTTGGAAGTAATATAAACTTCTACTTCCTTTGCTTTAATTTTAGGTTCTTTTTTGACTATTTTAGCAAGGTACTTTTCAATTTCTTCTACTTGGTCTGGAGTCGCTGGTCCACCAAAACTTGCTTTGACTTTAAATCCACTATATTCTGGTGGATTATGACTTGCAGTTATCACTATACCCAAATCAGCACTTTTGATTTTTGTATGATATGAAACTTGTGGCGTTGAAGATATATTATCAGCAAGATGCACAGTTATATCTTTCCAAGCTAAAATTTTAGCAACTTCGTGTGCAAATTCTTTTGATAAAAATCTTGTGTCATAACCGATTACAACAGTGGGATTTATTTTAGTTGTATTTTTCCAAATATACTTTGCAGTTGCTAAGGCTACATAACCAAGATTTTCAAATGTAAAGTCTTTGGCAATTAAAGCTCTCCAACCGTCTGTTCCAAATTTAATCATAATTTTAATTCTATATTTATTAACTAAAATTTTTATATATTTTTTTAACTATTAATATTTACAAAAATAGATAAAAAAATGTTAAGAAACATTCACAATTGATTGTTAATGAATTAAAACAAAAAAAATAGGGATATAATCCCTATTTTTTTCGTAAAAAGTACTTCTAATGTTATACTTGATGATAAATAAAAATTATTTATATTAATTATTATTCAAATGGTGCAAAACCAGCATAAATTGCATCATCGTCAAGCATTTCTTCTATTCTTAATAATTGATTGTACTTAGAAACTCTATCACTTCTATTTGGAGCACCAGTTTTGATTTGTTCAGAATTCACAGCTACTGCTAAATCTGCAATAAATGTATCTTCTGTTTCACCTGATCTATGAGAAATAATTGTATTATAACCATATCTTTGAGCAATAGAAATTGTTTCCAAAGTTTCAGTTACAGTTCCAATTTGATTTAATTTAATCAAAATAGAATTTGCTGTATCTGTATCAATTCCCTTCATCAAAAATTCTGGATTAGTAACAAATAAATCATCTCCAACTATTTGTACTGCATCACCAATTCTTTCAGTAAGTTTTAACCATCCGTCCCAATCATTTTGATCCAAACCATCTTCTATTGAATATATTGGATACTTTTCACATAAACCTTCGTACCAATCAATCATTTCATCACTTGTAAGTAATTTACCAGATGATTTGTACATTTTATATTTACCGTCTTCGAACATTTCACTTGCAGCAACATCAATTGCTAAAACAATATCTTCACCAGGAATATAATTTGCTTTTTCAATTGCTTCGATAATCAAGTCAAATGCTTCCTCGTTTGATTTAAGATTTGGAGCAAATCCACCTTCGTCACCAACAGATGTTGTGTAGTTTTTGGCTTGTAATACAGTTTTTAAAGCGTGATAAATCTCAGTACCCATTCTTAAAGCTTCTTTAAAACTTGCTGCCCCAACAGGCATAATCATAAATTCTTGGATATCTACATTATTATCTGCGTGTTTTCCACCATTAAGTATATTCATCATAGGTGTAGGTAATATTTGAGCTCTAACTCCACCTAAATATCTATAAAGTGGCATTCCATAATAATCAGCTGCAGCTCTTGCAACTGCCATAGATGTGCCCAAAAGAGCATTAGCTCCCAAACGAGTTTTGTTATCTGTATCATCTAAACTAATCAAAATTTTATCTATTTGACTTTGTTCTGTAGCATCCATACCAGCCAATGCTTCACTTATTTCATTATTGACATTATCAACAGCTTTGGTAACACCTTTGCCGTTATATCTATCTTTATCACCATCTCTTAGCTCGTGAGCTTCATATTCACCTGTGCTTGCTCCAGATGGAACTGCTGCTATACCAAAAGAACCATCTTCCAACACTACTTCTACTTCTATTGTAGGATTACCACGTGAATCTAATATTTCACGTGCAAAAATTTCACTTATTGTCGAACTCATTTTGTCTCCAAATTTTAAAATGAATATAAAGT